>JBBSOS010000016.1:0-15009 GCA_038259505.1 Candidatus Limnocylindrales bacterium
CCGTGATTGGCGACGATGTCCCGGACCGCGTCGACATCCAAGGACAGCACGAGGGTCCGGCCATCATCGAGGAACGCGGTGTTGAGGATCCCGAACTCGATGCTGGTGAGCCACTCCTCGCTGATGCTCATCTCGTGTGACCGAAGCGTGCCGCCGGGCACCATCGTGGTCGAGAAGCCGCGCGCATCGAACAGGGCGGCGACCGGTCGCAGGTCGAAGCCGTCCCGGAACCGCAGCACGAACAGCGGCGGACCGTCGCCCTGGATGGTCGCCTCCCAATCCAGGTCCATGGCATCGAAGGCCCAGGAGTCGTACTGGTCCCGAAGGTGGGCGAAGCCGAATCCGGACGCCGCAGCCTCCTCCTTCGCCGTGGACAGCGCGACCTGGGCCTTGTCCTCGAAGGGGCTGGCGCCCGCCACGTCCTCGGCATCCTGGGACTTCTTGATGCGGCCCCAGTCCGTGAAGCCGACCGACTCCGCGGTCGGGGGGATATAGGTGACCAGCTCGCTGACGTTGCTGCGCGGAAGGCCGGCGGGCGGTGAGGCGATCGGGGACTGTGCCTGCGTTGGGGCGCCGATGACGCTCAAGGCGGCCACGGCTGCCAGCATCACGCTCCGGGATGTGCCGAGGATCATGACCACAGAATCGCAGGGGATGTCGTCGTGGTCAGAGCAGTCGCGATGGGACCGCGGGCGATGAGAAGGCCTCATCGAACGTCGCGATCCAGTCGCACGCAGCCTGTGAGGCGGTCGCGGCCAGGATGGCGTCGGGGATACGACGCGCCGATGACTCCATCGTCCAGCGCAGGCCGGCCACGACGTGTCCGCGATCGGCGTCCACCAATTCCACGTTGGCGCGCGACAGGAATGCGATGAGGCCGAGTGCAAGCTCGGGGTTCTGGCGCGCTGCGGTGGTCCGGAGCGCGTGGACGGTCTCCAGTAGCACGACACCGGACACGACCAGCATCCGCTCGCTCTCGATCAGAGAAGCCGCCGCGAACGCACGGGGCGGGTCGTCTTCCGCGAGGTAGCGGTACAGGACGCTCGTGTCCAGGAAGACCCGTTCACTCACCGGTGGAATCCCGATTGCGTCGACTGTCGGCCTCGAGTGCTTCCATGATCTCGGTGGTCCGGGCGGCCCGGGCGAGCTCCTTCTTGGACTGCCAGTCGGTGATCGGCTGCTCGCCAGGCACCCTCAGGATGCCCAGCAGGGACCGCGTGTGGGGCCTGGGCATGAAGTAGACCACCAGCCGCCCGTCCTCTACCCACTCGACCGCACGGTCCCCGGGCTCGACACCGAGCTGCTCGCGGACCTTCTTGTCGATGGTGATCTGGAACCGCTCACCCACGACGTTACTCATATCTGATCCATTACGTACGATTAGGAGCAAGAAGTATGCGACCCAGTGCCCCGCAGGTCAACATGGCAACCGCCTGCCACGGGCCACCATCGCGGCGGCCATCCGGCCCCGTCCCGGTACCATGCAGCCGCATCAGCCTGATCGACCAGACCTGGAGGGACCGTGCCCCAGCCCTACGACGCCGTGGTCATCGGCGGCGGCCACAACGGCCTCGTGAGTGCGGCGTACCTGGCCAGGGCGGGATTGCGGACCCTGGTCCTTGAGCGACGGCACGTCCTGGGTGGGGCCGCGGTCACCGAAGAGGTCTTCCCGGGCTTCCGGTTCAGCGTCGCGAGCTATGTGGTGAGCCTGCTCCGGCCAGAGATCATCCGGGACCTGGACCTGCCCCGACATGGGCTGCGCATCCTGCCCCTCGACGGCACGTTCACGCCCCTCGACGATGACTACCTGTGGCGGACGGATGACCACGCCCAGACGATGCGCGAGATCCGGCGCTGGTCGGCCCCGGACGCCGAGGCATACAGCGAGTACGGCCTGCTGATGGTCGAGATGGCACGTTTCATCAGGCCCATCCTGGGCATCACGCCGCTCGACCCGCGTCGGCCGGACCGGCACGACGCGGGTCCCCTGGCCGGCCTGCTCCAGGACTTCAGCAGGCTGCCGCGACGGCAGCAGGCCGCGTTCGTGCAGCTCATGACCATGAGTGCCGCCGACTTCCTGGACCAGTGGTTCGAGACGGATCCGCTCAAGGCGACCATGTCCGCATCGGGCATCATCGGTACCTACCAGGGCGTCCGCTCGCCGGGCACGGCCTACGTGCTGCTGCATCACTACGTGGGTGAGATCGACGGCGCATTCCGGGCCTGGGGCATCCCGCGTGGGGGTACGGGTGGTGTGAGCGAGGCCATCGCGTCCTCGGCACGCACGTTCGGTGCCGAGATCAGGACGGAGGCGCCGGTCGCCCAGATCCGGGTCCGCGCCGGGCGCGCGACGGGCGTCGTGCTGGAGTCGGGGGAGGAGATCTCGTCGTCCACGGTGCTCGCCTCGACCGATGCCAGGGTCACCTTCCTGGGCCTCCTGGAGCCGGGCACCCTGGAGCGCGACTTCGAGGAGTCCATCCGCCGTTTTCGGTTCCGGGGGTCGTCGGGCAAGGTGAACCTGGCGCTCGACGGGCTGCCGGACTTCAGCGCCCTGCCGGGTCCCGGGGAGCACCTCCGGGGTGCCATCAGCTTCTCGCCGTCGATCGACTACATGGAACGGGCATATGACGACGCCAAGTCGGGCCGCTTCAGCCAGCGCCCCTACATCGACATGGTCATCCCCACGCTCGTCGATCCACGCATGGCACCGCCCGGCAAGCACGTCGTCAGTTGCTTCGTCCAGTACGCACCGTATCGGCTCGGAGAGGGCTCCTGGGATGACCAGCGCGAGGCGTTCGGCGATGCCGTCATCGACACCATCGCCGAGCGGGCACCCAACATCAGGAGCCTGATCCTGCACCGGCAGGTCCTGACGCCCCTCGACCTCGAGCGCACGATGGGCCTCACCGAGGGCAACATCTTCCAGGGCGAACTGTCCCTCGAGCAGTTGTTCGTCAACCGGCCGGCACCCGGCTGGGCGCGATTCCGAACGCCCGTCAGGGACCTGTGGCTGTGCGGCTCGTCGGCGCATCCCGGTGGCGGCATCATGGGCGCTCCCGGCCGCCTGGCTGCCCTGGAGCTGCTGCGGGAGGCCCGCGGGGTGGCTGCATGAGCCAGCCGACTCCGGACTGGGACGCGATCGTGGTCGGCGGTGGTCACAACGGCCTCGTGTGCGGCGCCTACCTCGCCCGAAGCGGCATGCGCACACTCATCCTCGAGCGCCGGCCGACCGTCGGTGGCGCCCTGGCAACGGCCGAGATCGTCCCCGGCGCCAGGATCCCGGTCTATGCGCACACCGTGGGACGCCTGCGCGGATCCATCGCCCGGGATCTCGGGCTGGCCGCGGATGGGCTCCGCCTGGTCCAGCCGGCCGCGCGCGCGACCTCATTGCGACCCGACGGTCCGGCCATCACCCTGTGGGCCGACCCGACACGCACGGCCGCGGACCTGGCCCCGATCTCGCGTCGGGACGCGGCCGCCTGGCCGGGGGTCGACGCCGAGGTCCGCACCCTGGGCGGCGTCCTGTCCCGGTTGATGTCCATCACACCACCCGATCCGTCGGCGGCTGTTCCCGGCGACATCCTCGCCGCGCTCCGGATCGGGATGCATCTCCGGGGACTGGACGAGACGGACGCGCGCTCGCTGCTGCGGGTCCTGCCGCAGCCCATCGCGGACTTCCTCGAGGATCGCCTGGAGACCGATGCCCTGCGCGCCATGATCGCTGTGCGGGGCATCCGGTATTCGTCGATGGGCCCCCACTCGGCCGGCACGACCCAAGTGATGCTGGCCGATTCTGCCGGCAACGACGGGGGCGCCGCAGGTGAGACGGTCTATGTGAGGGGCGCCCCGGGTGCCCTCGCCGCGGCCCTCGCGTCCGCCGTGCGCCGCGCCGGTGCCGAGATCCGGACGGGCAGCGAGGTCACGCGCGTCCGGTCGGCCGGCGGCCGGGCGACCGGCGTGGTGTTCCGGAACGGCGAGGAGCTCTCGGCGCCCGTGGTGGTCAGCGGCCTCGATCCGCGTTCCACGCTGCTGGACCTCGTCGACCCGGAGGATCTCGGTCCGCGGCTGGGCTGGCAGGCGGGCAACCTGCGCCAGTCAGGCGTGACGGCCAAGGTCGACCTGGCCCTGTCGGAGCTGCCGGCGTTCACCGGCCTCACGGGCGATGATGCCGCGATGCGGCTGCGTGGCCGGTTGGTCGTCGCGCCATCGGTACGCTATCTGGACGTCGCCCATGACGCGGCCAAGTACGGCCGCATGAGCGACCAGCCCTGGCTCGAGGCGACCATCCCCAGCCTGGTCGATCCGCTGCTGGTCGACGGCGCCGCGGCATCGGGGGTGCGTCACGTGATGAGCATCCTCGTCCAGGCCGCACCCCGCATCCTGCGGGACGACGACTGGGCGACGGCACGTGACGTGCTCGTGGAGCGGACCATGGCGACCCTCGAGACGGTGGCGCCGGGGATCGGACGACTCGTGGTCGCGCGGCAGGTGCACACACCCGAAGACCTGGAGCGGGACCTGGGCATCAGTGGCGGCCACCCGCTCCACGGCGAACCGGGCCTCGACCAGTGGTTCGCCTGGCGGCCGTTGCTGGGCTTCGCGCGCTACCGGATGCCGCTCGACGGTCTGTACCTGTGCGGGTCGGGGGCCCATCCCGGTGGCGGCGTGACAGGCGTCCCGGGCCGAAACGCTGCCCGCGAGGTCATCGCCGACCGGAAGCGGTCCTGACGATGGGGCGTCCGATCCGGGCCGGCTGGTGGCTCGCGCTCCTGGGACTCGCTGGCCTGCTGGTCGGGGGCTGCACCGTGACGGGCACCGTGTATGCGCAGCGCGAGGATCGCCGGGACATCCCTGTCAGGCTTGCGCCCGTGGTCGTGGTCGACACTTTCAACGGTCGGATCTCCGTCACAGCTGGCAGCGAGAGCGACGTCAGCGTCCGGGTCACCAGTCGAGGCTCCGGCAGCGACCAGGGTGAGGCCGACCGGGACCTGGCCAACGTGGTCGTGTCCATCGCCTCTGCGGCCGGCCGGGTCACCATCGCTGCTCGTCGCAGCGATCAGCCCATCTCCCTGGGCGACAGCGGCTCCGACGTCGAGATCTTCGTGCCGCCCGGCTCGAACCTCCAGTTGCGGACGTCCAACGGTCGGATCGAGGCCGCGAACACCACGGGCAGCATCCTCGCCCGCGCCTCCAATGGAGCCATCACGACTCGTGGCGGGCGGGACATCGACATCGACACCTCGAATGGCCCGGTGTCGGTCAACCTGGCCCGTGGTGACGTGCGGGTACGCACCAGCAACGGTGCCCTGGACATCAACGCGGCGGACGACGCGATCGTGAACGCGGAGACGTCCAACGCGCCCCTCTCGTTCAGCGGCTCGCTGGCGCCAGGACGGCACTCCTTCGCGACGACGAACGCCGACCTGACCCTCACGATGCCGGGGGATGCCGCCTTCACCATCGACGGCACCACGAGCAATGGGCGCGTCCAGACCGACTTCCCCCGCCTGGAGGTGACCGATACCGACATCGGGGGGACGGCCGGTATCTCGTCGGTGACCAACATCCGCGCGACGACCAGCAACGGCGACCTGGCGGTCTGGCAGCAGCGCCCGTAGCCGCCTCAGAACCGTAGCCGCGCCTCAGAACCGTAGCCGCGCCTCAGCACCGTGGCCGCCCTTCAGCCCGGGCTGTCGTCCCCGGGCGTCGGTCGGGTCACATCCGTGGTGGTGCCGCCGCGCCGGACGAACCGGGCGGCTGCCCCACTGACGCCGCCCCTCGGATTCGGCGGCGCTACCGCGGCGGCTCCACCCCCGATGCTCATGCTCGCCGCTTCGGCACTGCCCGGCATCACGACCGGAGCGGTCGGCACCCGGACCGTGCGCCCTTCGCGCGCCTCCACCCGCCGTGCGGCACGGCTCGCCACATCGCGCGGACCGCCCGACGGCGAGCGCTCGAGGTAGTAGAAGAAGAACGCCGAGATGACCGCTGCCACCGGCACCGAGAACACAGCGCCGACGACGCCCTGCAGCTTGAGCCCGATGAGCACCGATACCAGCACCATCACCGGGTGGATGCCCACCGAGTTGGCCATCACGCGCGGCTGGATGATGTTCATGACCACGAACCAGCCGGCGACCATGATGATGAGCATCGGGATGACGGCGGCGTTGGGGGTCACGGCCGCGACCACGACGGGCGGTGCCCAGGAGACGAACGGTCCGAAGAACGGGATCATCTGGAAGATGGCGACGATGACCGCGGTCGCCGGCCAGTACGGGACGTCCAGCAGCGCGCCACCGGCGGCCGCGACGAGCCCCAGCACCACGCCCTGGATGGCCTGACCCCGGATGAACCCGCCGAAGGACGCCGACACGCTCGTCTGCAGCAGTCGCACCTCGGCCGCGTACCGGGGCGGTGCGATGCGCAGGAAGAAGGCCATGATCTTGTCCTTGTCGATGAGGATGAACACCGACAGGAACACGACCATCAGCAGGTTGCCGACGATGCCCAGGCTGGCCAGGGCAAGGTTCGTCACGGCCCCCACCTGGTCCTTGGCGACCTCCGCGATGCCCGCAGCGAGCTGGTTCACCGCGACGACGAGGTCGACCTGGATGCCCAGGGCCGTCAGTTGTGCCTGCAGCGGCTGCAGGGTGGCGGGCAGGTTCTCGGGCTGCCAGCGCGGATCGCGGAACAGCTCCTGGAACGATCCGGCGACGTTGACCGAGGCCCAGACGACGATCGCCGAGAGCCCGATGAACAGCAGCCCATAGATGGCGGCCACGACAGCCACCCGGGGCAGGACGTGCATCCGGCGCTCGAAGAAGTCGGCGAGTGGCGACAGGATGAACGCGAACAGCCAGGCCATCACGAGGATGAGCAGGATGTCGCTGAAGAACACGATGATGTTCGCGAGCAGCCCTGTGAGCACGATGGCCACGGTCACGGTGCCGAGCACCAGCAGCGCGTGGATCCAGCGCCCTTCGGACTGGATGAGCCGGCCGAGCATGCACGCAGTCTAGCGCCCGGTATCGGGCACCCGCGGTGCGCCGGATGGGTGATGACCGGATAGGTCGAATGCGGTTCTCGCGATACAGCCCGGATGCGGTTCCCTCCGCTGCGATCTCATGTGGATCTCGATCTTCGGTAGCACCGTGAGCCACCGGGTGCCGATGGTCGGCGACAGTCGGGACGAACCAGGAGATGATCCGTGAAGCGCAAACTGCTCGCAGCCGTGCTCCTGTTGGCGATCGGCGTGGGCGCGAGCGGCTACGTCCTGCTGTCGGGACCCGCCAGCGCGGCCGCGACCACGCGGTACCTGACCACGACCGTCAGCACCGGGGACGTGACCCGGCAGGCTGCCGCAACCGGTACGATCTCTGCTGCCTCCGACTGGGGCCTCGGCTTTGGTCGAGTGGCAGCGTTCATCGCGGCTGGAGCCACGAGTTCGGGCGCGTCATCGAACGGCACCTGGATGGTGACCGAGGTCCATGCCGGCCTCGGCGATCGAGTCACCGCCGGTACGCTGCTGGCCACGGCCGACGGCACCGATGCCGCGCTCGCCCACCAGGCGGCCACAGCGGACCTCGCGAAGGCGCGAGCGACGCTCGACGCCGACCAGGGGATGCCCACTGCCGACACCCAGGCCGCCGCGCAGTCGGCCCTGTCGAAGGCGCAGATGGCGCTCGATGGCGCGACCCGCGGACAACAGGAGACCAAGGCTGCCGGCAAGCTGTCGCTGACCCAGGCGAAGACCAGCGTGAGCGATGCGCAGGGGCA
Organism: Candidatus Limnocylindrales bacterium; assembly: GCA_038259505.1. Classification (GTDB taxonomy): domain Bacteria; phylum Chloroflexota; class Limnocylindria; order Limnocylindrales; family CSP1-4; genus JAFMJV01. The sequence continues at coordinate 7,780 of JBBSOS010000016.1, forward strand.
ACTGTCGAGGGCCGAGAACGACAGTGCCACGAGTGCTCTGCTGCGTGCCGATCGTCAGGCGGTCCGGGACGCCAAGCGCGGCCTCGAGTCGACCCAGGGGCAGATCGCGTCGTCCAACGCCGATGCCTCCCAGACCATCACCTCGGCGCAACTGGCGCTCGAGGACGCCCAGCGCGTATATCAGGACGCCATCGCGCCGGCCGATGCCGCCACGCTCGCCGCGGATCAGGCCGCGGTCGCCTCGGCCGAGCAGGCCCTCGCGAGCGCCCAGGCGGCGGTCGATGGCACGACCATCACGGCACCCGTGGACGGCGTCATCACCAGTATCGGTCTCGTCGTCGGCGCGGCGGCCCCGGATGGCGATGCCATCACCCTCCAGGCCGGCCCGATGCAGGTGACCGCATCATTCACGGAGTCGGATCTCACGGCCCTCCAGGCCGGCCAACCGGCCACCGTCACGGTGAGCGCTGTCGGTGCCGACCTCACCGGGACGGTCGCGTCCATCGACCCGGTCGCATCCTCGTCGGGTTCGGGTTCCGTGGTCTCCTTCGACGCTACGGTGACGATCGCGGATGCACCCGAGACGCTCCGTGCCGGGATGTCGGCCGATGTCTCGGTGACCACGGCGAGCCAGTCGGGCGCCATTGCGGTGCCCATCGCCGCACTGGTCGGGCGCAATGGCAACTACGCCGTGCGGACGCTCGACGGCAGCGGCGCCGAGCAGTTGACGCCGGTCGAGGTCGGGCTCGTGACCGACTCCCAGGCGGCGGTCACGAGTGGTCTGGCCGATGGCACGACCGTCGTCACGGGCACGGTCAGCGCCCAGCAGTCGAGCAGCGGCTCGACCGGTGGCGCAGGTCTGGGTGGCTTCGGTGGACTGGGCGGCCTCGGTGGAGGCGGCGGGTTCCCGGGTGGCCGCGGCGGTCGGGGAGGGAACTGATGGGCACCATGACGGCACTGGGCGCCGGTCCTGATGCGACTTGGAATCATGTCGACGGTGGGGCCGCTGAGGCACCCAGGCTGCTCATCGACATCGCGGACCTGTGGCGGGTCTACCACCTGGGCACGGTCACGGTGGAGGCACTCCGAGGCGTCAGCCTCCAGGTCCACGAGGGAGAGTTCGTGGCCATCGTGGGGCCGTCCGGCTCGGGCAAGTCGACACTCATGAACATCATCGGCTGCCTCGATCGGCCCAGTGCCGGCACGTACGTCCTTGCCGGAACGCCCGTGGCAGGCCTCGATGATGACTCGCTCGCACGCCTCCGCAGCCGGGCTATCGGCTTCGTGTTCCAGAGCTACAACCTGCTCGCCCGCACCTCCGCCATCGATAACGTCGCCACGCCCCTGCTGTACCAGGGTCTGGGCAGGAATGAGCGCCTGGAGCGGGCCAGGCTGTCACTCGAGGCGCTCGGCCTCGGTGAGCGACTGGAGCACCTGCCGAGCGAGCTCTCGGGCGGCCAGCAGCAGCGCGTGGCCATCGCGAGGGCCCTCGTGACCGATCCGTCCATCATCCTGGCGGACGAGCCCACGGGCAACCTGGACAGCGCCTCGGGCATCGAGGTCATGGCCCGGTTCCATGCCCTCCACCGGGAGGGTCGGACGATCGTGCTCATCACCCACGACCATGAGGTCGCCGCCCAGGCACCGCGCCAGATCCATGTCCGGGATGGGCAGATCGCGTGAACGTGCTGGAACTGGTCCGACTCGCCCTCTCGAGGCTCGGATCCTCGAGGGTGCGAGCGCTGCTGACGATGCTGGGCATCATCATCGGCGTCGGATCGGTGGTCGCGCTCGTGGCCGTCGGGCAGGGCGCCACGGCAGGCATCAGCAAGAACCTCGAGTCGCTGGGCACCAACCTGCTGACCGTCAACGCCGGCGCCGCCAGCACCGGCTTCACCCGGGGGGCGTCCGGGTCCGCCACGACCCTCACCGTGGATGACGCGACGACACTCGACGCCCTCAGCGGCGTGGCGGCACTCGCCCCTGAGCTGTCGACCAACCAGTTGGTCGTGTCGGGAGCGAAGAACGAGACGGCCAGCATCGTGGGCACCAACGAGGACTACGCCCAGGTGCGCAACTACACCGTCGGGCAGGGCTCGTTCCTCAACGGCATCTCGGTGGATCGCGGGTTGCGGGTCGCGATCATCGGTTCCGAGACGGCCACCACACTCGGACTCGATGCCTCGAACATCGGGGACGCCATCAAGATCGGGGGCATCCCGTTCCAGCTCATGGGCATCCTCCAGCCCAAGGGAACGTCTGGCGCGGCGAGCAACGACGACGTCGTGATCATCCCCATCACGACCGTCCAGCACTACTTCAACGACACCGACTCGGTGCGATCGATCGCCATCAGCGTCGCGACGGCAGAGCAGATGGATGTCGTCAAGGCAGAGGCAGCGGCACTGCTCCGGGTCCGTCACGGGATCGCATCGGGCGGTACCGACGACTTCAGCATCGCCGACCAGGCGCAACTGCTGCAATCGGTCGATTCCATCAGCTCCCTGCTGACCATCCTGCTGGCGGGCATCGCGTCCATCTCGCTCGTGGTCGGGGGCATCGGGATCATGAACATCATGCTCGTCTCGGTGCGAGAGCGGACGCGTGAGATCGGCATCCGCAAGGCCATCGGCGCCCGGGGCCGGGACATCCTTGCCCAGTTCCTGGTCGAGGCCCTGACGCTGTCCGTCATCGGCGGTGCCATCGGGGTCGTGCTCGGCATCGGCGTGTCCATCGCGGTGGGCCAGGTCGCCGGCTGGGGCTTCACCTTCCAGCCCATGACGGTGATCATCGCGGTCGGCTTCAGCCTCGCGGTGGGCGTCGTCTTCGGGGTCTGGCCCGCTCGTCAGGCCGCCCGGCTCGACCCCATCGAAGCACTTCGGTACGAATGAACGAACCAGGACAGGAGCGACCCATGGGACTCACCCTGACAGGCGATCGAGACACTGAAACCCGCGGGTTGTCGGAGGTCGCGCCACCGCCCGCATGGGCACCGGCTTCACTCGTCGCTGCGCCCGTTGCGCGGCGCACCTCGGGGATGGCGCGCGCCGTCGATCTTCTGCTGGGGCTCAGCCTGCTCGTCGCGGTCGGAGGGCTCGCCTTCGCCGTGGGTCGCGCGACCGCTCCCGTGACCACCCCCGGCGCCGTCGGCAGTGGTGCTGCCGGATTCGCGCGCGCGGGTGCCGCTGGGGGTATCGGAACCGGTCAGGGCGTTGGTCAGGGGGGCCAGGGCGGTCAGGGCGGCCAGGGCGGCCCCGTGGTCGCTCCCGTTACCAGCAGCGCCCCGACGACGCTGGCACCGCAGGGCTCGGCGGGTACGGGTGCGCCCGCGATGCCGGGCGGTGCGCCGGCGATCCCGAGCGCGATCCCCGGGACCGGCGCAAGCCCAGGCGGCGGAACCGGTGCCGAGGCCGGTAGCGGCGCTGGTGTGGGCACGGGGAGGGGTGCGGGTCGCGCAACAGGAGCTGGTGGCCGGAACGGCCTGACGGGCACGGTCGTCAGCGTCTCCGATGGGAGCATCACGTTCACGACGACGGGCGGCCAGTCAGCGATCATCGCGACCACGAACGACACGACGTACCACCAGCAGACGCCTGCCACGATGGCCGACGTGGTCGTCGGATCGCCGGTGCGGGTCACCCTCGAGGGCGGCATCGGTGGTGGTTCTGGCGGTGGCCGGCAAGGCTTGGGTGGCGCTGCGGCCAGCGCAGTTCCTGGCGGTACGGCGGCGGGCGCAGCCCCCGGCGGTGCCACGACGGGCCCCACGGCTTCAGACGTGGAGATCCTGCGGGCCAGCGATGCTCCTGCAGGCACGGCCACCACCGGTCAGGGTCGCGGGTTCGGGCGTGGTGGTCTGAATGGCACCGTGACCGCTGTGGGCAACGGCACCATCAGCATCAGCACGAGCACCGGCCAGACCATGGACGTGGCGACCACCCCGGTCACGACTGTTCACGGTCAGGCCGCGGCGACGGCAGCCGACGTGGTCGTCGGCTCGTCCGTCCGAGTCACGTCTGCCGGCGGCTTCGGTGGTGGGTCCGGCGGCGGCCGCCCTGGCGCACCGGCGGCGAGTGCGGCGCCCAGCGATGGTACGGCTGCCGCGACGGTCACCGCCTCGGAAGTGGAGGTGCTGCTTCCCGCGGGCCAGTGACACCGATCCGATCCCGTCACACTCCGACCCGACAGCGGACGCGACACGTGGTCGGTGATGGAGTGGTGGGGGGTATGAGCAAGGGCCGGCTCGAGGCGTTCAGCGACGGCGTGATCGCAATCCTCATCACGATCATGGTCCTGGAGCTGCGCGCCCCGGAACACACGGACCTCGACGCGCTCCGGCCGCTGGTACCCGTGCTCGTCAGCTATGTCCTGAGCTTCGTCTATATCGGCATCTACTGGAACAACCATCACCATCTGCTCCAGGCCGCCCGAGTCGTCGACGGCCGGGTCCTGTGGGCTAATCTGTTGGTGCTGTTCTGGCTGTCGCTGGTACCGTTCACGACCGCCTGGATGGGCGAGCATGGGTTCGCGTCGATTCCGACGGCCCTCTATTGCTGCGTGCTGCTCGGCGCGGCGCTGGCCTACTCCGTCCTCGTTGCCGCGCTGCGGCGGGTGCCCGGACAGGCCGACACCATCGTCCGGGCGAGCGGGCTCGACCGCAAGGGCATGGCGTCCATCGCGATCTACGCAGCCTCCATCATCGTCGCGCTCGTGGCCCCGTTGGTGGCGCTGGTGGCGCTGGCACTCGTCGCCATCATCTGGTTCGTGCCGGATCGGCGCGTGGAGCAAGCGCTCAGCAGCTGACTGGACCTCTGGCCATGGCGCGGCGCGCGACGTACCCACCGGCAGCCCATGTACTGCTGATCGGTCGCATTCGGGCCGGAGGACCGGCTCTGGCTGGCCCCGGGAACCGTCGGCGCGTGCCGGACAGGCCCTCTGGTGGCCCTCCACGGACTGATGCGCGGCGCGGAGTTCGGAACCCTGGGCGATGGGCGGCCTTGTGCGGACGTGGTGACGCACCTGGCCGCGTCCCCCGCCCCGCAAAGCGGCCCGGTAGCACCACACAGGCTGATCGCGGTCATCGGGATGGGGCTCATCGCGAGCTCCCACGGCGACCCCATGCGACCGCAACGACTTCCTGGACCTTACCGGCGGGGACCCAGACCCATGATGTCGTGGCAGATGCGCATCGTCTCGGCCGCCAGCGGCGCCAGTCGGTCGGATCCCGCGCGGAGGACCTCCTCGACGTACCCCGGTCGGGCCTCCAGCTCGCGACGGCGCTCCCGCGCCGCCGCGAACGCGGTCAGCATCCGGTCCGCGAGCAGTCGTTTGGTGTCCACGCAGCCCGTCCGCGCCGTGCGTTCGCCCTCCCAGATCTGCTCGTAGTCGTCGGGGCTGAACTGGCGATGGAGCTGGCACACGTTGCACACCTCGGGCCGGCCTGGATCGGTCCGGCGTTCCCGCTGGGTATCGGTGACCATGCTCATGACCTGCTTCCGGATGACCGCCTCGTCCGCGAAGATGTCGATGGTGTTGCCCATGGACTTGGACATCTTGCCGGCCCCGTCCGTGCCCCGGACGATGGGCGAGTCGGTGAACACCGCCTGTGGTTCGACGAAGGTGTTCCCGTACACGGCATTGAAAGCGCGGATGATCTCGCGGGCCAGCTCCAGGTGGGCGGCCTGGTCCTTGCCCACAGGCACGTATCGGGCGTTGTAGATGGCGATGTCCGCGGCCTGCAGCACCGGGTATGTCAGCAGCGCGTGGTTCACGTCGTCGGGCTGGGACCGCTTCTTGTCCTTGAAGGATGGCGTGCGCTCCACCCAGGTCATGGGCGTGACCGACGCCAGCAGCCACATGAGCTCGATGTGCTCGGGTCGATCGGACTGCCGGAAGAGGACCGAGCGCTCCGGGTCGAGGCCGAGCGCGAGCAGCCCGAGGGCCATCTCGTGGGCATTGCGGCGAAGGGACCCGGCGTCGTGCGTGGAGGTGAGCGCGTGATAGTCGACGATGCAGTAGATGGCATCGTGGGTGTCCTGCATCGCGATGTAATTGCGGAATGCGCCCAGCCAGTTGCCGACGTGCGGCAGACCCGAAGGCTGGACACCGCTGAACACCCGGGCACGCGGCGCGGGGTCCCGGGACAGGGCGGCGGCGCGCAGGTCAGCGGAGGGCAGGGGAGCGACCGCTGGCTGGGTCGTCATCGGTGGTTCACGGTGGCCGAGTCTAGCGCGAACCGGCCGCCGACCGTGAAGCCTTGGTACGATCGGTCGTGATGCACCCCCGTTTTCCCGACCGTTCGCCGCTGCGCGTCGCCCTGCTGGGCCTCGGTAGCGTGGGCCGCCCGGTGGCCGCCCGCCTGGTCGACCCGGCGTGGCGCGCCGAGGTGGAGGCTCGAGGTGGGTGTGCGCCCGTGCTCCATGCGGTCGGGGTACGCGATCCCGGACGACCCCGTGGCCTGCCCCTCCCGGACGATGTCCTGGTCACCGACGACCTGGCGGGTCTGGTTCGCGACGGCGCGGTCGACATCGTGGTCGAGCTCATCGGTGGTACCGGCGACGCGGGCGACCTGATGCGGTCGGCGATCGCCGCGGGCAAGCACGTCGTCACCGCCAACAAGGCCCTGCTCGCGACAGACGGGCCGGCCATCGAGGGGGCCGCTCGCGCAGCGGGCGTGAGCGTGCGCTTCGAGGCAGCCGTTGCGGGTGGCATGCCCATCCTGGGGCCGCTGGCGTCGGATCTTGCGGCCAACCGGATCCATGCGGTGCGGGGCATCGTCAATGGCACGACCAACCACATCCTGAGTTCCATGGCTCGTGATGCCCGGACCTATCCGGAAGTGCTGGCGGAGGCGCAGGAGCGGGGGTACGCCGAGGCGGAGCCGAGCGGCGATGTGGAGGGTCACGATGCGACCCACAAGCTGGCCATCCTGGCCCGTCTCGCATTCGGCGGCTGGCTCGACCCGGATTCGCTGCGACGGTCCGCGCCCGCCACCCGGGGAGACGCGGCGCCCGGTATCACGTGCATCACGACCGCCGACCTCGGCGGCGCCGCACGATTGGGCATGACCATCAAGATGGTGGCGCGTGCAGAACGGGACCGCGACGGCATCCTCAGGGCCGCGGTCAGTCCCATGGCCGTCCGAGCGGGTTCATCGCTGGGCTCGACGGACGGGATCCTCAACCTCGTGGAGATCGTGGGGGATCCGGTCGGACGTGTCGCGTTCCGCGGCCC
>JBBSOS010000017.1:0-14916 GCA_038259505.1 Candidatus Limnocylindrales bacterium
CGGTCGATGGCCCAGTGCATGGCGATGGGCCAGGCAGCGGGCACGGCGGCCGGGCTGGCAGTGGCCGCCGGCGTGGATCCGCGCGACCTGCCGGCCGAACGGCTCCGCGATCGCCTGCGACACGACGGGGCGCTGCTCGAGATCGCCGAGACGTCGGTTGCGTAGGCTCGTCGGCCGCCGGTCGGAGGTCCGGTCGTGACAGTGCGTGCGGACGCGCAGCCGTGGTGGCTGGGCGTGGATATCGGGGGCACCCGCACCAAGCTGGGCGTGGTCAGCCGCGATGGCGAGGTCCGCCGCTCCGAGGTCCAGCAGACGACCCACGAACCGTTCGAGGTCATCTGGGAGCGGCTCCTCGAGTACGCACGCGGTGCCCAGCGGGACGAAGGTGCGGCGGGTCTGGAGGGCATCGGCATCGCGGCGCCCGGCATCGTCGAGCCGGGATTCGGTGTCCGGAACCTGCCGGGCAAGGTCCTGGGCATCGAGGACTTCCCGCTTCGCGAGCGGCTGGAGGAGCGCTTCGGCGTACCCGTCAGGTGCGTGAACGACGGCGCCGCGGCCACGCTCGCGGAGTGGCGCTTCGGGGCTGCCCGCGGCCGTCAGGACGTGGTCGGCCTGACCATCGGTACCGGGGTCGGCGTCGGGGTCGTCATCGGTGGTCGCCTGCTCGTATCCCGTCACCTCGGCGCCGGCATCTCGTTCGGCCACGCCACCATCGAGACCGGTGGCCGGAGCTGTCTGTGCGGCAACATCGGATGTGCGGAGACGCTCGTGTCGGCGAACGCCGTGGTGGGCCGGATGCGCGACGCCGTGGCCCGCAAGGTGCCCTCGACCATCACCACCAGGTACGAGCAGGACCCGGCGGCCATCACCTTCGGGGCACTCATCGACGGGGTCGAGGTGGAGGACCGGGTCGCACTGGAGATCCTGGCCGCGTTCCAGCGCGATCTGGGTGCGACTGTCGTGACCGCGATCCATGCCTACGACCCCGAGGTGGTCGTGCTCGCGGGCGGACCCATGGCCGCGGCCGGCCACTTCCTGCCGCAGGTGCAGGCCTATGTGGACCGGTACGCGTTCCGGTTCCCCAAGGACCGCATCGTGCCCGTGACCCGGGCGGAGCGTTCCGACCATGCCGGCGTCCTGGGGGCGGTCGCGCTCGTGATGCAGGCCACCGATGCAGACCCTGATGGCCGCGGCCGCACCAAGCAGAACGGGGGCTCCGCATGACGATCGTTCGCACAGTCCTGGGTGACATCGATGCCAGTGAGCTGGGCATCACCTACGCCCACGAGCACCTCGTCATCGCCGGCAGCAGGACCGTGGAGATGTTCCCGGACTTCCGGCTCGACGACGTGGAGAAGGCGGTCGCCGAGCTCGAGCCGGCCAGGGCGCTCGGGCTCCGGAGCGTCGTCGACGCGATGCCCGCCGATGCCGGGCGGGATGTCGCGCTGCTCGCCGCGATCAGCCGACGTACGGGCATCCACGTCATCGCGCCCACCGGTCTTCACCACGAGCGGTACTACCCGGAACGTCATTGGAGCGCCGTGCTCGATGTGGACGAGCTCGCCGACCTGTTCGTCGCCGACATCGCGGTCGGCATCGATGCGCTCGACTACGGGGGCCCGGTCGTGCGACGGACCCCGTCCCGTGCGGGCGTCATCAAGGTCGCCGGATCCGACGGCGGACCCTCCGAGCGCGACGCTCGCATCTTCGAGGCCGCGGTCCTCGCCCAGCGCGTCACGGGCTGTCCCATCCTGACCCATTGCGAGCAGGGCACCGGTGCCCTGGAGCAGGTCGAGCTGCTGGCGGCACGCGGCGCTCGCCTCGGGCACGTGGCCCTCTCGCACGTCGACAAGATCGTGGACCGTGGCTTCCAGCGGGAGCTGTTCGCGACGGGCGTCTCGGCCGAGTACGACCAGGGCTTCCGTTGGAAGGACGCGCCCAACGGCACGCTCCAGCTCCTGGAATGGGCCGCAGAGGACGGGCATCTGGGGCAGGTCGTGTTGGGCATGGATGCCGCACGCCAGGGATACTGGAGCGCCTACGGTGGTGCGCCAGGCATGACGTTCCTGCTGGGCCGCTTCGCGTCGGAGATGCGGGACCGAGGCCTGGGGGATGCGGAGCAGTCCATGCTGTTCGTGACCAACCCGGCCCGGGTCTTCGGGTTCGCGGCACCTGCGTAGCTCCTGGGCCGGTCGCGATCAGCCCAGGTCGGCCATCCGGCCGCGGGTCAGCCAGCGGCGGCGATCCGACCGCGGGACCGCTCGGCTCGTGTCTGACGCCACTGTGAGATGGCGACCGCGCCGATGAGCAGCACACCCAGCGCGACACGCTGGTAGAAGGTGTTGACGCCCAGCAGGTTCATGCCGTTGTTGAGGACCCCGACCAGCATCACCGCGAGCACCGTGCCCACGACGGTGCCCTTGCCACCCGCCGTCGCCGCCCCGCCGAGGAACACGGCCGTGATGGCCTGGAGCTCGAAGCCCTGGCCATTGATGGGGTTGCCGGAGGTGGTCCGCGCCGTGAGCAGGACGCCCGCCAGTCCGGCTGCTGCACCGCTCAGCATGTACATCGTGATTCGGACCCGACGTACGTTGATGCCCGCCAGACGAGCTGCTACGGCGTTGCCGCCGATGGCGTAGATGGCTCGCCCGAAGTCCGTGTAGCGCATCAGGATATGGAACAGGACGGCCACGATGATGAACACGAGGAAGATGACCGGGACGCCGGTCCAGGCCGACGATCCAAGGGTCGGCACGGGCGCGCTTTCGAAGATGCGACCGCTGCCCAGCCAGGTGAAGTCCGGCTGCGTCACCACGCCGACCGGTTTCCCGCCCGGGGCGATGAGGAACGCCAGCCCGGCGTAGGCGGCCAACGTCCCCAGGGTGGCGATGATGGGGTTGACGTTGAGCAGCGTGATGATGAGGCCGTTGCCCAGTCCCAGCGCAACGCCCGTCAGGATGCCCACGATGATGGCGATCTGCATGGAGCCGGCGGGGATGATGCCGAAGAGGCCGGAAACGACTGCGATGGCGGCTGTGACCGACGCCACCGAGGCGATCGATCCCACGGAGATGTCCAGGCCGCCAGCGATGATCACGACGGTCTCGCCGATGGCCAGGAGGCCCACGATGACGATGCTCTGGGCGAGGCTGTTCATGAGGTTCTGCCAAGTGAGGAACAGCGGCGCCCCGCCGGCGCCCCGTGGCGATTCCACGATGACGATGCCGATGACGATGACGAGCGCGATGATCAGCGACAGGTTGTTGACGCCGACGACGCCGATGGCCCTTCGCCACATCGACGGCTTGCCGTGCGGTTCCATGACGTGCTCGGTGGGGGCTGACGCGGCCGGCGGCTCCGGGACGGCGTTGACGGTGGCTGGGTCGCTCATCGCACCTCCTCCATGACGGTGCTGCCGGGAGCCGACGCCGACGGTGGTTCCGGGGGCAGCGGGGGGATGAGGCCGGGCTCGGCCGTCGTCAGGCTCTCGGACATGGCCAGACGCAGCACCTGTTCCTCGGTGGTGCCGGGACCGGGCAGCTCGCCGGTGATGCGTCCGTTCTGCATCACGTAGATGCGGTCCGAAAGACCCAGGATCTCGGGCAGTTCGGATGAGATGAGCAGGATCGCCAGGCCATCGTTGGCGAGCTGGTCCACCAGCCGATAGATCTCCGCCTTGGCGCCCACATCGATGCCCCGGGTAGGTTCGTCGAGGATGAGCACCCGTGGCCGTGCCGCCAGCCATCGCGCAAGCACGACTTTCTGCTGGTTGCCCCCCGAGAGCTTGCCCACCTCCTGGTCGATGGACGGAGTGCGCACGTTCAGGCGGGTCACGAACTCCATGGCCACGCGCCGCTCCAGTCGCTGCTGGACGATATGGAAGCGACTCAGGCGACGCAGGATGGCCAGCGACGCGTTCTCGAGGATGCTCCGGATGAGGATGAGGCCCTCGCGCTTGCGGTCCTCGGGCGCGAAACCGATCCCCAGGCGGATGGCATCCTCCGGCGACGCGATATCGACCTTCTCGCCGTCGATCTCGATGCTGCCGGATGTCCGGGGCAGTTCCCCGAACACGACCTTGGCCAGCTCGGTGCGACCGGCGCCGACCAGGCCCGCGAAGCCGACGATCTCACCGGCACGGATCTCGAACGAGATGTCGCGGTGCCAATCGCTGTTGATGCCCGTGCCCCGCAGGACCACCCGGTCCGTGGCCGCACGGTGGCGCGTGAACAGCTCCCCCAGTTCCCGCCCGACCATGAGGTGCATGATCTCGCGCTCGGTGAGCTCGGCGGACTGGCGCACGGTGACCAGTTGGCCGTCGCGCAGGATGGCGACCCGGTCCGCAAGGCGCAGGATCTCACTTAGCCGGTGGCTGACATAGATGATGGCGACGCCCTCGTCGCGCAGGCGCCGCACGAGGGTGAACAGGCGATCGACATCCTCGTCCGTCAGCGATGATGTGGGCTCGTCGAGGGCGAGGATCCGCATCGGCGATCGGACCGCCCGCATGATCTCGACCATCTGCCGTTGGGCAGTGGAGAGCTCCTCGCCCATCCGGTCCGCCGGGAGTGCGCGCTCGAAGCCGTAGCGGGTCAACTCCGCCGCGGCCAGTTCGTTGAGCTGCCCGCGATCGATGAACGGTCCCCGCTTGGGCAGCTCACCAGCGAAGATGTTCTCGGCGACGTCGACGCCGGGGATGATCTCGGGTTCCTGATAGATGACCCGGACACCCGCCGCACGGGCTTCCCGAGGGTTGGCGAAGCGGAGCGCCTGGCCATCGATGGTCATGCTGCCGGCGTCCGGCTGGTAGTCCCCGTTGAGGATCTTGAGCAGGGTCGACTTGCCCGCACCGTTCTCGCCGAGGAAGGCCAGGATCTCACCCGGCCGGATGTCCAGGGACAGGTCGACGAGCGCCTGGACGTTGGGGAACGACTTGGTGACCCCCCGAAGCTCCAGGATGCCGGTCGAACCGGGTGCCATCCGGGGCTGCGCCGGGTGCTCCGGTCCAGCCAGCGTGGTCGCAGAGCTCACGTGGGGCTCACGTGGGATGACGCACGTCGTGGGCGCCGAGCGCGGAGCGGACCTCGGGTCCGGAGTCACCCGGACCCGAGTGATGCTGCTGGGACTACTTGGAGCAGTTGGCCACGGAGATGGGATCCATCACCGTGGTGTAGTTCGTCGGATCGACGATGGTCGTCGGTGCGATGGTCTCCGGGGGCAGCGGGACGCCGTTGACCACGTTGTCAAACAGGACCTGGGCCGCTGCCGCCCCCACGTCGAGGCCGGAGATGAACAGCGCGGACTTGAAGCCGGACGGCTGGTCGGCAGCCCACGGCTTGCATGCCTCGTAGGCACCCAGACCAACACCGATGATGTTGTCCGTGCTCACGCCGGCGGTGGCCAGCGCATTCAGGGTTCCCAAGGCGCCCTCGTCGTTGCAGGCGAAGACGACCCAGTTGGTGACATCGGGATGGGCGGTGATGATGGGACCGGCGGCATCCTGCGCCGATGATGTCTCACCGGTGTAGGGGACCTGGAAGACGTTGTCGGCGGGCACGCCGGCCGTCGTCATGGCGGCCTTGGCGGCGTTCGTGCGGTCCTCGCAGACGGACAGGGTCTGGACCTCCGTCGAGAGCACCCCGACCTTCTTGGACGTGTCCGTGAGCCATCCGGCCGCCGTCAGCAGCTCCGCCGCAGAGCCGCCCACCTTGGTGCCCATGTCCGTGCCGTTGAAGCCGACGAACGGCACGTCCGCGCCGCTGGCGTCCTTGATGTTGTCGTTGGTCGCCACAAGGACGACGCCGGCATCCGACGCTGCGGTCGCGATGGCAGGGCCGATGGTCTGATCCGGGACGGTGATCGATATGCCCTTGGCGCCCGCTGAGATCGCGTCATTCACGAGGCTGACGCCAAGGTTGGGGTCAAGCTTCGCGTCGTATGACAGTGCCTGGCCGCCGAGTTCGGCGATCTTTTCCTTGAACGCAGTCTGCTCGTCGATGAAGTATTGCTGGTCGGCACTCTTGTCGATGACGACGAACAATGGGCCCGTACCGGGCGCCGTGGATCCGGCCGGGGAAGCGGCCGGGCTCTGAGCCCCGGCCGAGCCCGCGACCGCGAGGCTCAGGATGGTGGCAGCGGCAGCCACCGAGAAGGCGCGCGAGCGCCCCGTGATCACGTCAGCCACGTTTCGTTCTCCTCTGGGACCGGACGACATACGTAAGGTAGGGGATTCCGTCTCACTCCTCCTTCGGCCGATCGGGCCGACTGCAAAGGTCTGATTGGTCAGGACCATTCAGGACGCGATTGTCCTACAGTGAGGACACGATGGCAACCTTGGGTTTAGATCCCATCATGACCGGCCACCATTCGGGCAACGGCCCCTGGTCAGTGTGCGCGCATCAGGCAGACCCGTGCTGACCCTGCCCGACCGACCGGCCCATCTCGCCGACCTCGCTGTCGCAGCCTGGTCGGAGCCCGTGACCATCACCACCTACCCGGCGCTCGAACCAGACCGGAACCCGTTGTTCCTCGAGCGGCGCGTCTATCAGGGCTCGGCGGGCCGCGTCTACCCCAATCCGGTCACCGACCGGTTGAGCGATACGCCGGTAGAGCGGTCCTGGGAGGCACTCCACCTTGAGAACCGCTGGCTGCGTGTGATGGTGCTGCCTGGTCTCGGGGGTCGCATCCACGTGGTCCAGGATCGGAGCAACGGCTACGACCTGGTCTACCGGCAGAACGTCATCAAGCCGGCATTGGTGGGACTGCTGGGGCCCTGGATCTCGGGGGGCATCGAACTGAACTGGCCGCAGCACCACCGGCCATCGACATTCATGCCCACCGACTGGGCGATCGAACCGCTGGCCGACGGCGGTGTCACCGTCTGGTGCTCCGAGCATGAACCCATGGACCGAATGAAGGGGATGCACGGTGTCACCCTTCGACCCGACGCGGCACTCCTGGAGCTCCGGGTCCGGCTGTCGAACCGCACGCCCCTGACCCGCACGTTCCTGTGGTGGGCGAATGTCGCCGCGCGGGTCCATGACGACTACGAGGCGTTCTTCCCGCCCGACGTCCGGTACGTGGCCGATCATGCCCGGCGAGCCATCTCCAGCTTCCCCGTTGCGCGGGGGACCTACTACGGCGTCGACTACGGAGCGCGGACACCTGCCGATGCGGACCTCCGCTGGTATCGGAACATCCCGGTACCCACTTCGTACATGATCACGGGCACGCAGCAGGACTTCTTCGGTGGCTATGACCACGCCGCACAGGCCGGCTTCGTGCACTGGGCCGATCACGCCATCTCGCCCGGCAAGAAGCTGTGGACGTGGGGGGATGCCCAGTTCGGCCACGCCTGGGACCGTGAGCTGACCGACCAGGACGGCCCGTACATCGAGCTGATGGCCGGTGTCTTCACCGACAACCAGCCCGACTTCTCGTTCCTGGCGCCAGGCGAGACGCGCGCCTTCCGCCAGTACTGGTATCCTATCCAGCGCATCGGACCGGCGCATGCGGCTACCCTGGACGCCGCCGCGCACCTCGAGGTCGGCCACGATGGCGCCGTTCGTCTGGGTGTGGCGGTCACCCGCGCGCGACGCGCGGTCGAGGTCGTGCTCCGTGCCGGGGAGCGGGTCCTCCGGAGCTGGACCACGGACCTCGCCCCTGACTCGCCACTCGTGGACCATACGGTCCGACTCCCGGCGGGGACCCGGTGGACGGATCTGGATCTCGCCGTGCGTCACGAAGGCCGGACGTTGGTCGAGGTGCGCCGCCCGACGTCCCACGACCAGACACCGCCGCCGTCACCTGCGCAGGAGCCGGCGCTGCCTGCCGTGGCGGACAGCGTCGAGGCACTCGTGCTGGCCGCGCGGCACCTCGAGCAGTACCGGCATGCCACTCGCCGATCCGAGGACTACTGGCGGGAAGCACTGCGCCGCGAACCGTCCGACGCGCGCGCCAATACCGGGCTCGGCCTGTGGCACCTGCGTCGTGGCGAGCTTGCCGAGGCCGAGGCGTGCCTGCGTCGCGCGATCGGGACGCTCACGCGGTCGAACGCGAATCCCGCCGACGGGGAGCCGCTGTACGCGTTGGGCGTCCTGCTGCGCTGGGCGGATCGGCCGGATGAGGCCGACACATGGCTGGCCAAGGCGACCTGGAACGCCGCGTGGCAGGCCCCGGCGTATGTCGAGCGTGCTGAGATCGTCGCCTCACGGGGCGCCTGGTCCGACGCGCTGGGACTCGTCGACCAGGCGCTCGCGGCGCGCGCCGACCATGCTGGCGCGCACGTGCTGCGTGGCGCCGTGCTCCGCCGGATGGGCCGCCTTGACGAGGCGGCTGGCGCGATCGCCGCGTGGCTGGCCCAGGATCCGCTCGATGCCCGGGCCCTCGCGGAGCGGGGACGGCTCCTGGAAGCAGGCGTCGCCGCCTCGAGCCTGCCGATGCTCGACCTGGCGCATGTGCCCGCCGATGGCCAGATCGCCCTCGATGTCGCCCACGATGACGCCCGAGCGGGGCTCCTCGCCGACGCGAGCACGTATCTGGAGCGAGCGCTCCCGACGGCCGATACGTCCGTGGCGCCGCTCATCTGCTACACGCTCGGTTGGCTCTGCGAGCGTGCCGGTCGCGTCGATGCAGCGGCCCGATGGCGTCGCGACGCACGCACGCGTCCGAGCGAACGCGTCTTCCCGGCACGCCCGGAGGAGATCGCGGTGCTCGGTTCGGCCGCCGCGTCCGATCCGACCGACCCGGTGGCGCCCTACCTGCTCGGCCTGCTGCTGTATGACCGCCGCCGATATGAGGAGGCGATCGGATGCTGGGAGACGTCGCGCCGGCTGGACGCCAGCAACGCCACGGTCCATCGCAACCTGGGCCTCGCCCTGTTCAACGTCCGCCGTCGACCCCGAGGGGCGCGCCTGAGCTACGAGCGAGCGTTCCGGGCCGATCCGACCGATGGCCGTGTCCTGTACGAGTTGGACCAGCTGCGCAAGCGGCTTGGAGTGGCGCCGGCCGGGCGGCTGCGGTCACTGGAGCGTCACGCCGGCGTGGTCGCGGGTCGGGACGACCTGACCGTCGAGCTGGTCACGCTGCTCAACGACGTGGGGCGACATGCCGATGCCCTGACCATCCTGCGCGGCCGCCGCTTCCATCCATGGGAGGGCGGCGAGGGACTGGCCTCCGACCAGTGGGTCATCGCCAACCGCGAGTCGGGCCGCGCCGCGCTCGCGGCCGGCCGTGCCGCGGAGGCGCTCACGTCGTTCTGCGCGGCCATGACCTATCCGGTGAACCTCGGCGAGGGCAAGCACCTGCTGACCGATGAGGCCGAGATCCAGTGGCTGGCCGCACAGGCTGCGCTCGCGATGGGCGATGGTGACGGCGCGTCGGTCTGGTTGGCACGGGCCGCGGCGCCACAGGGCGATCCCGCCGCGCCGCCCGCTGCCGGGAGCTACTGGCGGGCACTGGCGATGCGGGCACTCGGCGACGGGCGCGGCGCTTCGGCGTTGCTCCACCGCCTGCTGGACTCGGCGCGGGAGCGCGCCAGTGCCCCAGTCGGCATCGACTACTTCGCCACGTCGCTGCCGGCGTTCCTGCTGTTCGAGGACGACCTGCCCCTCCGGAACCGGATCGCATGCCGGTACCTCGAGGGTCTGGCGCTCATGGGTCTCCGGAGGCGAGACGAGGCACGAGCCGCGTTCGTCGAGGTCGCGGAGCAGGACGTCGATCACCTCGAGGCCCGGCTCCGCCTCCGCGAGCTGGACCAGCCCGTCCGTTCCGTCCGACGCCGGCGTCGAGCCGACTGACCTTGATCCCGCCCGACCCGATCCGCGGACGGGACCCGTGACGGTCGCTCCGATCAGGCGCCGATGGCGTCGGCAATGCAGGCAAGAGCAACTCGTGGACCAGCCTGCCGGCAGCCGTGCCGGGGATATCCCAGCTGGACCACAACTATCCGCGGGCGCAGTCAGCCCGATATCGAGCCGGATCGACTGTCGATCTGG
Organism: Candidatus Limnocylindrales bacterium; assembly: GCA_038259505.1. Classification (GTDB taxonomy): domain Bacteria; phylum Chloroflexota; class Limnocylindria; order Limnocylindrales; family CSP1-4; genus JAFMJV01. Next base: position 9,996 of record JBBSOS010000017.1, read on the forward strand.
GGCGGCGCCAGGACGGCACATGGCAGATCGCGAGGTGATTCAACGGACGGAGGAACGCGGCTGGGCCTGCCGCTGAGGGGCCCGGTGGGCTCGTCCTCCGCCGATTCGCTCGCTTGGCGATCCATCCGACGGCGCACGCGGCCCTGCCGAGGTCTGATTCGGCGTCGTATCGGGTGGATGTCCGCCGGTTCGATCCCTGAGCGATCGATCGTCGCGCGGCTGAGGATCGACTTACCCTGGCCCGGCGTTCGCGGGTATGGACTGAGTCACCGAACAACCGGCGCCGCTGCAGGCCGGCGCTCGCCACCGGCCAGACTCCACCTTGAGACCGTCGGGGCGTAGCGCAATAGGTAGCGCACGTGCTTTGGGAGCACGAGGACCCGAGCGCTGCAGGCTCGGGTCTTTCGTGCGTGGATGGGTCCAACGAGACGACACCGATTATCCTGCGCTTGTCGATCACGGGTAGCGCAGCTACCCGTGATGCTTCGCGCCATTCGGTTACACGATCAGCGCGATGGGCCGAAGTGGAGATCCTGACCCGCCCTTGATCTTGAGCGGGAGGGCGACGAAGAACACGCGGCCAGGCAGCCGGTCAAGGTTGACCAAGTTCTCGAGGATGAAGATCCCGTTGGGCAGCCAGTGCCGTTCGTGACCGTATGAGATCTGCGTTACCTTTCCGTCCTTGATGGGCTGGTCACACGCGATGGTGTCGGCTCCCACCGCCCGTACGCCCTTGTCCCGCAACCAGATGACGGCATCCTCGGTGAGGCCGGGGGCATTCTCCGAGAATTCGCGCCAGCCGGCACCCACCTTGTAGCGAGGCTCCCAGCCGTAGTCGATGAGGGCGATGTCGCCTGCTGCAAGTCGCTCCGGATTACGGTCGTCGAGCTCCTTGAGGGTGGTCGCATCGACCAGATCGCCAGGCATCAGGCCCAGGGGCTTGAGATCGAAGACGCTCGTCGAGGCGACCAGGGCGTCGACGGGAATCACGTCCACCGTGTGATCCATCATCGAGGGATGGATGTGCGACGGCACGTCGATGTGAGCGCCCGTGTGCTCGGCCATGAACACGGTCTGGCAGAAGTAGCCATCTCGCTCGTGGGTTCGTGTCGGGTTGATGACGAGCGGCGGGTGGGACGGCCACAGTGGCATCCCGTTCTCGATCACTGGGGCCAGGTCGACGACGCGGGCGCTCCTGACCAGGCGTGCCAGGATCTCCATCTCAGTCATGGCAACACGACGTTTGACTGCGTGGCTGCCTTGCGCTCGACACCTGCAACGAGCAGTTCGAAGGCCTCCATGAACGCGGTGACCACGGTCTCCTCCATATCGAGCGCGATCCTGTCGGCATCTATGCCGAGTACCTTGCACGTGTCAAGGACCACGACTGAGGATCCATCGTCCGTGGCCGGGAGCGGAATCCCATGCAGCCGGAAGGCATCGAGCGGCGCGTCGGAGGCGGTGATGGCCGTGCCTGGGATGGCCATCGCCTCCATGTAGGTCACGTCGCCATATCGACTGTTCCGAGCCACCACGCCCGCCCACAGCGGCCGCTGTGGGCGGGCGCCAGCGGCGTGGAGGGTCGCAAACTCCGCTCCATCAAAGAATTCCCGGTATCGGCGCGCGATCATCCACGCCCCTGCGATGCTCACGCGCCCGATGACCGACTTCAGCTTCGCGATCTCGTCCGGGTCACTGGCCGCCCGGATCGCGCTGATGATCGACTCATCGATTGGGGCGTCATAGCGGCTCAGGAATACCGAGGCGAATGATGTGAGGTCGAGGGACTGGCCCGCGGCCACCCGCCGATCGAGGCCGCGCTTGTATGACTGGATGACCTGCTCGTACGTGTCGCGTGCGAAGATCGCGGTCGCATTGACGTTCACGCCGTCCGCTACGCAGGTCTCGATCGCAGCGAACGACTCGCGGGTGGCGGGGATCTTGAGGGCCAAATTCGGACGGTCGACGCGCATGCGGACCTCTCTGGCCGCCTCCACAGTCCCCTCGGCGTCATGCGCCAAGTGGGGCGGCAGTTCCAGGCTCACATAGCCGTCGACGTGATCCGACGCGTCGTAGACGGGCCGGAATACGTCGCAAGCGAGTTGGACATCGCGCGCCCAGAGCTCCATGACGATCCGATCGGACGGCCATCCCGCCCGCGATAACTCAGCGATCTCGGGATCGTAGACATCGGTCGTTGAGACCGCCCTCTCGTAGATGATGGGGTTGGCCGTTTCGCCAACGATGCCGTCCTCGTCGATCATCCGGGCCAGCCGGCCGGACAGGATGAGGTCGCGGCCGATGTTGTCGTAGCTCACGGAGACGCCGAGGGCTGCGAGGTCACGGAGGGCACTCTGGGACACGAATCTCCTTTCCAGGGAGGGGTGTGGTGAGGGGTCGACGGCAGTCATGGCAGCACCCGCTCGGAGCGAAGGCGTCCGAACCAGTAGGCGAACATCTGCTCGGTATCGATGCAGTCGCCGAATCCAGCCTGGCGCAGTTTCACCGTGCTGAGCAGGACAGGGTTCGCTCGACTCTCGAGGGGCTGGCCATCGGCCGTGTACGCGAGCGCGTCGTCGGCGTACTGGTGCGACAGACCGAGGATGTCGTGCAACGCAAGGTCTCGAAGTCGATGGCGTTCCACGATGCCCCGCCACGCGTCTTCCTGAGCCGGCAACCATTGCGCCAGCGACAAGGGCTCGTCGGGACCCACTTCGACATGGAGGGCCTGCGCGAACGACCCCCATAGGTCACGCCATTCGAAGACGTCGCCGTTGGTGATGTTGAAGGTCTCGTTGATGGCGCTGGAGGAGGTCGCCGCCCAGTAGAGCGCATCCGCGAGCAGGCGCGAGTCGACCGCCTCGGCCACGTATGACTGACCGCCCGGGAACGCGAAGGGCCGACCGGCCGCACGACACAGCGCCGCATACACACCGATTGCCGGGATCAGGTTCATGGCCGCACCGAGAGCCCCGCCGAAGATGAACTGTGGTCGAAAGATCGTGTACCCGGCACCCATCGACCGGGCGAAGGAGACCAGCATGTCCTCCTGCGCCCAGTAGAAGTTCCCGTGGTCGACGCGCGGCTGGGACTCCTTGCCTGGGATGCGCATCCTGGCGACGTGGTAGCCGTAGGCCTTGGTCCCCTGCAGGATCGAGATGTGCCGCAGCGGCGCGCGAGCCCGGCGCACGCCATCGAGGATGTTGGCGAACATCTGCCGGTTGGTGTCGATCTGCTCCGCATCGACCCAGCCCGCGATGAGGTCCGCCTTCTCGAACAGCGCGGCGTAGACGACGTGGCTGACCGGTCCTGCGCCGCGAACCGCAGCATCGACCGATGCAGCATCGCGAATGTCCACGCTCGCGTGCGTGCTGCCGTGCCGGAATGGCACATCCGGACGCCGACGTGACATGGCCACAACGTCGTAGGCGTCGTCGCGGAGGAACCGTGTCGTCGCCGCATAGCCGACGTTGCCTGATGCGCCGACGACGAGCACCCGCTTGCGGACCTCTCTCATGCCAACACCCCGGCCCCGGACATCATCGGATCACGATCGGGTTGACGGGCGCCCCACTCGCGCCCACGACCTTGAGCGGAGCGGCCGTGTACAGGAAGGTCCATCGTCCATCTCGCGCGCAGGCGTCCGCGAGGTCGTCGAGCCAGCAGACCTCGGTCATCGCGATGCCGAGGTTGCGCATGAGGGCACAGTGGAGCCGCATCTCGATGCCAGTTTCGGGGTCGTAGCTCTGCTCGTTCGCGAGCGTATCCGTGACGAGGTTCGGGATCTCCATCGCCTGGAACCACTCCACCAGCTCGCGACTGTAGGTGAGGCCCGGCTCGTTCCAGTCAGCGTAGAACTCGCTCCCTGGGACTTCGTAGAAGCGGCCCAGCCACCCCGTTCTCACCAGCAAGATGTCCCGTGGCTCGATGACCAGGCCTTGGGCGCGGGCAGCGTTCATCAGGTCGACGTGCGTGAATGACTCTGCCCGGTCCAGGGATCGTTTGCCGCGGTGGCGGGCGATGTCGACGAGCACTCCCCGTCCGACGACACCCCGCTCGGCAATCGGGAGGACAGAGGCCTGCTTCAGGCTCCCGATCGTCGTCGTCGCGTCGTATCCGTTCCAGATCTGTCCGTCGTACCACAGGTGCCCGAGCGCGTCGTACTGGGTAGAACCCTGCAGGAACATGTCGATCCTGTCATCGGCATAGTGATGACCACTGGGTGTCTCGGTCGTGTCACCCCGGAGGAAGAAGCCCTCGTCCATGACCGCGGTGCGCACCGCGGACGCACGGTTCGGCCAGACCGGGTCGGCCTCGGACCGCTCGGAGCCGATCTCGACCTGGAGCGTGAAGACCTCTCCGGTGACCACACTCGTCACTCCGCGCAGGACCTGATCCCTGGTGAGGTAGTTCAGGCTGCCGACTTCGTCGTCGGGCCCCCACTTTCCCCAGTTGGTCGGCGGCGTCGGTCCGAGCAGCTCTGAGATGGTCCGGGGCAGTGATCTGTCCGACATCTGTGGGTTCTCTCCTGGGGCGATCGCAGGGCTGTCAGGCAGCTTTCGAACGCTTCGTGGCCAGGGTGCTGAATGAGACCGCCGCGATGAGCAGCACACCCTGGAAAAAGAACTGGAAGTACGACGGGACGCCTGTGAGCGCCAGCCCGTTGAAGCCCACGGCGACGGTCAGGACGCCGACGACCGTCCCGAAGATGTGGAACTGCCCTTCACGCAGGACTGCCGTCCCAAGGAAGGCCGCCGCGAACGCCGCGAGAGTGAAGCCGTCACCTCCGGTTGGCTGGCCGCTGCCGACGACCGCGGCCAGCAGGATGCCGGTGATCGCAGCACAGATCCCGCAGATCACGAACGCGGCGCCGGTCACGCCATTCACGTTGACGCCGGCCAGTCGCGCGGCCTCCGCGTTA
>JBBSOS010000018.1:0-14646 GCA_038259505.1 Candidatus Limnocylindrales bacterium
TCACCGACACAGGCTCGCTGGCGTGGAGGACCCGATGGATCGCGGCGTGGCCGCCGAGCAGGTTCGTCCAGGCCGGTGGCGCGGCGCGCGGGTTGTCGGCCCATGCCGTCGGGTCGCTCCAGCGGCGGGGGCCGTAGTCGAACGGGTACGTGAGCACGACGAACACCGAAGCGATGGACAGGATCGCGGCCAGCAGCAGTCCGATGCGCCCGGGTCCCGACGCGAGCAGCTGGCGCAGGACTCCCCGGCGCTTCACGAGGCGTACCGCACCCGCGGGTCCAGGAACACGTAGAGCACCTCGAGGATCATCCTCGCGATGACGTAGACGAGCGTGAACATGAACGTGAGGCCCACGATCAGCCCGTCATCCGGCGTCCCCGAGATGGCCTCGAAGTAGAGCCGCCCCATCCCCTGCCAGCCGAACACGGTCTCGACCAGGATGGCGCCACCGATGGTGCCCGCGAGCCCCAGGATGAGCCCCGTCACGATGGGCGGCGCGGCGACCCGCAGGATGTGGCGGCGCTGGACGATCCGCTCGGACATGCCTTTGGCACGGGCGAGCGTCACATGGTCGTCCTGTGCCACATTCAGGGTCAGGGTCCGGACCACGTAGACCGACGGCCCGACACTCACCAGGACGAGCGTCAGGATCGGCAGCAGCGCGTGCCACGCGAGGTCCAGCAGCCGCTCCAATGCGCCGGCCGGCGGTGGCGTGCTGTACATGCCACCGGTGGGCACCAGCTTGAGCAGGAACCCGAACACGAGGATGAGCAGGATGCCCATCCACCAGCCGGGCATCGCATACGAGACCGCCGCCGCGTACGACACGACGCGGTCGAGGCGTGATCCAACGCGCGTGGACAGCCAGACGCCCACGGTGATCCCGATAGCGGCGGTGATGAGCAGCGCCGTGGTCAACAGCAGCAGGGTGCTCGGCAGCCGCTCGAGGATGATGTCCACGATCCGGTTGCTGCCATCGTAGGTGCGCACCGTGCGCGCCTCGCCCAGATCGAACGTGAGCACCCGGCCGACCATCCCCGGCAACCGCTGGTACCAGGGCTGGTCGAGCCCATACGACTGCTCCAGCTCCGCGCGACGCGTGGCGAGCGCATCCTCCAGCTGGGCAGGGTCACGGATGGTCTGGGCCATGGTCGTGCGCAGGCCGCGCATCTCCTCGTTCACGACCGCTCCCAGGATGCGGTCGGAGTAGCCGGTCGCACCGAGCGTCACGACCAGCAGCACCAGCACCACCAGGAGCACCCCCAGCAGGCTGGCCGCCCGCACGGCCAGGGGCCGCCACACGGACCGTCCTACGGCGTCACCTCAAGGTCGACCGTCCGTTCGCTGATGAGGGCCGTGGCATCGCTCGAGGCCGCCAGGTCCAGCCGGTAGAGGCCCGGGAACAAGCCCGCGGTGACATCTGCTCCGATGCTCACGGTGAACGTGCCCCCGGTCGCGGCCGGCGCGGCGGTCCCTTCCTGCACGACGGCACCGGTGGCGGGGTCGATGAGCAGATACCGGAGCGCGACCGTTCCAGGCCCCTGGACGGAGACGTCCAGCGATACGTCCTCGCCGAGTCCAGCAGTCGCGCCATCGACCGGATCGATGGACAGGACCGGCGGCGGACCCAGGTCGAAGTCGGCAGCCGTGAACGGATACGTCGGATCCCGGAACGCGTCGAGCTCCGCGAACTGGGCGGGCGGGTCATAGCGCGCCAGGAAGAAGGGGCCGTTGCTGATGACCAGGTGGTCGTACTGGTCGAACCAGTCCTGGGCTGCCTGGTATCGCGCGTCCGCCTCGTCCGTGGTCACGAGCGACCGGCCGCCCATCTGGAACACGCCCGACGGGATGGTGTGGCGCTGCCCGAACTGACGCAGGGTCCGGTCCACGAGGCGCGCATCACGACTCATCACCAGGCTCAGCCACGGCACGTCATAGCGCGCCGCGGCCGTGTCGCTGTAGGCCGCCCTGCGCTGGTCGAACACGAGGTCGTCCATCGCGGCGAGGATCTCCCAGGGCATCGATAGCGAGGTCGGGCTCGCATAAGCGGCGATCTGGTCCTGGTCGAAATGCCAGTAGTCGACGTAGACCTCCAGTCGGTCATCGTCGGTGAGGCGAAATCCCTTGAACGTGTCCAGGTACGGTCGCGACGTGGCGGCGAGGGCCACCTCCACCTGCGCCTTGTCCGGGTCGTAGGCGATGTCGAAACCCTGGGCGATGGAGTAGACCGCATCGGCCATGGTGATCGGTTGCCCATCATGCCAATGCGACTGGAGGTACTTCGAATAGTCGAACGTCACCACGCTGGTGGCCTGCGTCCCGGCGGCGACCGGTACCCAGGCGTCGGCCTGCGCATCCCAGACGACCGCGTCGGCGGGCACGTCGAGCGTGCCCGTCGGCCCGACGGTCGTCACCTCGTAGGACGCCCGGAACGGCGTGGGCACACCCGTGAAGGGGTGATTCGCGATGGGCGGGTCGAACAGGTTGCGCCAGATGTCGGTGCTGTAGACGTCACCGAAGCCACCGATGGGGTTCCATGTGGTGCGTTCCGTCCAGACCCACAGGTGGCCGACCTTGACCTCGTCCGACCCGGGAACGGACGCCGAGCGCAGCGTCCACGCCGAGCGCGGTCCGGCCGACACATCCTGCGTGGCGCCGGTGAGGTCGCTCGTGGCCGGGAACGAGTTGACGACGCTCGCGAGCCACACGCGGACCGGTGCCACCAGCTCCCGCTGGGTCATCTGGCGGTAGATATCGTTACGTTCGTCCACGCTCGCGAACTCACCCCGGAAGAGGCGCTGGCCGAGGGCATCCATCTCCGGATCCTCGTATTGCCAGAAGCCCTGTTCCCGCCAACCGGGCAGGTTGCCCAGCCAGGGAGCCGCCATGGCATTGATGGTGCTGTCGTCGTACCGCTGCGCGGCACCCCGGCCCCAGCCTTCGGTATACACGTTCCATTCGAACGCGGCGGGGTCGCTGGAATAGACCGACTGGATGGCCGCCGCGAAGGGCTGGTAGGTGACGGCGACCTGGAAGCCCGCGTCCTGCAACTCGGATGCCACGAGGTCGCCGATCTGGCGCCGTTCGTCCTCCACACGGGCGATGAGCTTCACGCGCACCGGCTCCCCGTCGAACTGCCAGACGCCGTTCACCAGCTCGGCGCCGGCGGCCGTCATGGCATCGCTGATCTGCTGGCGTGCGTAATCCGGGTCGAAGCGGATGTCCGAGCCCCGATCGATGTCGTAGATGGTCTGGAAGTCGAGGTCCGATGGCGCGACGTGGGTGATCATCGGCTGCGCCAGGCCGCGATAGATGTCCCGGCTGATGAAGTCTCGGTCGACGAGGTACTGCATCGCGGTGCGGATCGCGGGGATGGCGAACGGATTGAGCTTGCCGTCCGGCGCGGGCGCCGGGTTGAGCACCAGCGACAGGGCCGTTGCCGGAGCCTGGAACAACTGGACGCCGTCGGCGCCCTGGAGCTGTTGGGCGGCCTCCGTACGCAAGCCGTACAGGTACAGGTCGATGGTGCCGGCCTGCAACTCCAGCGGCGCGGTGTCCACGAACACCGAGCGGAACGTGACCTTGTCCGCCGCGGGCCCGGGCATCGCCGCGGGCGACGCGTCCTGGGCCAGGGTGATGGAACCCCCGGTGACCAGCAGGACGGTGGCGATGCCCAGGCTCCTCCGGCCGGGCAGCGACGGACGGCGCAGGGTCACGGCCGTGCCTCCGGCGATGGCGAGGCGTCCGACTGGGCATCGGGCGGCATCAGCAACGCCTTGATCTCCTCGAGCTGACGCACGAGGTCGGCGTTCTGGTCCCGCAGGTCCCCGATGCCGTACTCGGTGAAGAACGAGGTGCTCGCCGCGTTGCCCGATTGGTCCACCGCGGTCATGAGCTGGTCACCCTGGCTGGTGACCGGCATGTAGAGGCGGCTCGTGAACTCGCCATTCCGGTCGGTGCGCGCATAGGCGATGGTGCTGTCACCGAGTTGCACGAACACATCCATGATCGGCTGGTACCCGAAACCCTGCAGGGTCACCTGCTGGCCGCCAGGGCCGGACGCCGGCGACAGGAACACCTCGGGCGCGGGCACGGCCTTGCGACGTGCGAAGCCGATCTTCTGGTTGGGTGCGCCGTACTCCCCGAGCCGGGTGTCCGCCCAGACCATGTAGACCTCGTCCGCGGATGCCGCACGGATGGAGAAGTAGTCGCCCAGGAACAGGCCGTTGGGAAAGCCCCGGTTGGGGTTCGACGCGAAATCGGTGACGCGCGTGTTGCGGGTCGTCAGGCCCAGGTCCGCGTCCTCGAAGCCCCACGTCGCGCCGTGGTCCAGCGACCTCGTGTAGTAGATGCCGTAGCGGGTCTGGGCCGGATCATCACGCATGTCGCCCCACATGACGTGGATGCCGCCGTCGGGGTCGACCGCGACGGACGGGAAGAACTGGAGTGCCGATCCGGGGTCGTCGTTGAGCTGGGTCGGGCGGGTCCAGGTCGCCGCCTTGTCGGTGGATGCGACCAGGTAGACATCACCGTCGTCGAGCCGGTCGTCGGGAGGACGCGCGACATACACGATGTACACCTCGCCATCGGGACCCGAGGCGATCTGGGGGAACTCGGACGCCCAGTACCGGAAGAAGGCCGTCCGGGGCCGGAACCCGATCTCGTCGAATGTGGATGCCGTGACGGGATCACCGAACGTCCGACCCGAGTCATCGGACCGCGCGATGTCGATCTCGCCGACGCCCTTCATCGCTTCGTCGTCGGTGCTGTCGACCCACGTCACATACACGGACCCATCGGGCGTGACGGTCGGCTGGGACCCCTGCACCGATCGCTTGGGCGAAAGCTCGTCGGGCGCGCCGCCACCCTTCGTCTCGCCATAGCTGTCGGTGACCACGGGGCTGACCAGGACCGGCTCGCCCCAGGTCGTGCCGCCGTCGGTCGAGCGGACGAGGTGGATGGAGGTCCTGGTGGCCGTGGGCACGAGGGACGGGAACTCGCCCAGCCAGAGCACCTCGTACACGGTCTCGAAGTCGGTGTACGAGACATAGATGATGTCCCGGGTCGGGTCGGCAGCATCGGGACCGATGGCGATCCAGGGCTTGTCCAGGAAGCCGATGGTCAGGTCGCCCCGCAACCTGCCGAAGCGATCGGGCGCCAGCCCACTGGTGCTCACCGAACTCCGTGCCGTGGGGATATTGACCGGCCAGGTGTACCCCCCGTCATCGGACCTGGCGACAGCGATGCTCGACACGTCCTGGCTCACGGCGACGGGCCCGACGGTGAAGTCCTCCTCGCCGATGGAGATGCTGGTCATGTACACGGAGCCGGACCGGTCGAAGGCCAGCGACGGGTCACCGCCCGAGAACTGGTCCTCGAGCACGTACGGGGACTGGAAGGGGCCCTCCCAGGACTCGCCACCGTCATAGGTGACGTACGACGACATCGAGGGGAAGTTGTAGTCGATGGTACCCAACACGATGTGCTCGGGGTCATCAGGGTCGATGGCGATGCTGGGTTCCGTCTGGTACGGCCGCGAGCTGAAGTCACGGGTGACGAGGTCGTTGGTGCTGAACGCCGGCGCAGGGTCGCGGTAGGGCACCAGCGCACCCGCGCCGGCTGACTGCAGGACGGCCGCGGACACGTTCGGGGCAGAGATGCCGCCATCGAGCCGCGACCAGTCGACGCCCGTCTGGCCGCCCTCGCCGGGCCCATCGATGCGGGCCGGCTCCATGCCCTGGGTCATGAGCCACACGCGACCGGACAACCGCGACGCGATGGGCGCCAGGAGGTCGATCTGGTTCGCGGGCACCGGGTAGTGGGCAGCGGAGCCGCCCTCTCCCCCATCGCCCTCGCCGTCCTGCGCAACGGCGATGCTCGACAGGGCCAGCACCATCGCCATCATCGTCACCGATCCCGTCGCCGCGACTCGGCGGGTACCTTGTGTCACTGGGTCTCTCCCTTTCGGCGGATGCTGCACCTTGTGGTCGTCATCCGCTTGTGCTCGTCATCGGTCGCCCTGCATCTCGTCGACCAGGCCGACGATGGTATCGATGCGATCTGCGATCGAGAGCAGGATCGCATCCTGGAGCGTCGACCAGGTCGCGTCGAACGCCGCGGCACCGCTCTCCAGGTACGCCGTGCTGGCCTCGGCCTGCGACGAGAACCGCTGGTCCCGCCAGTCGAGGAAGACCGGGACGGCCTCCCGGAGCCGGCTGACCATGACGCCCAGGCGAGCCGGATCTGTCGCGAGCGCCAGGTCCTCGACGCGAGCGAGGTAGCGCTCCGCCTCCCCGCGCGTCGAGGGCAGGTCCTTGCGCAGCTCGATGAGCAGCAGCCGGCCCGCAACCAGTGGATCGATGAGATCTGAGAGGCCGGCGGCGGCGGCGGCGATGCGCCCGGCATCGGGCGTTGGCGCGATCGTGGCAGACGTGGCGGCGGGAGTGGCCGCCGTGGCCGGTGCGCGTGTGTCCGGCATCGGGCTGGGTGAGGCTGCCGCGGCACCGAGCCCACCCAGGAGGCACAGCACCAGGCTCATCGCCGCGGTGCGGGTGCCTTGGCCCGAACATCCACGCCTGTATCGCCACGCCGTCATGGATCGATCATGAGGTCGGTCACAGGATCGATCCCGGAATCCCGCATGAACACCCTCACGACGGCGGACTCGCGCTGGTGCCCGGCGCGTCCCCTTCCAGGGACCGGACAGCAACCTGCAGCCAGGTGTCGTCGTCGACGGTCTGGTCCTGCCAGTCATCGGTCATCTCCACGTCAGGGATCACCCCGTGACCCTCGAGGCGAGTGCCGTCGGATGTCACCAGACCACCGACGACCAACTGCAGCAATGACCCATCCGGCAGGGGCACCTGCTGCAGCAGTTGGGTGTGGCCCGGCGTGCGGACGCCCACGACGGTCGCGCGGCCCTCCGACTGGAGGATCGCCGCAAGACGCTCCGCCTCGCCGTTGGTGCCACCATCGACCAGGACGACGACGGGCACGTCCCGAAGGTCATCGCGCAGGGTCCCGGCATCGACGGCGTACGGTGATCGGCCGTCGTGGGTGACCAGGGTCGCGACGTCACCACCCACGAATTGCCCGAGCACGCTGGCGGTCACCCCCGGCGCGCCCTGCGAGGTGTGGCGCAGGTCGATGACCAGTCCCTCCAGTAGCGCACCGGCAAGGAGCCCCGAGAGTGCCGCTGTGACGGCCGCGGGCGCGTCATCCCCAGCCAGCGACACGAGGCGCAGATAGCCGATCCCAGGGTGACCCGGGATCCTGCTGGCAGTCGGCTCGTAGACTGGGGCGATCCGCTGGCGCTCGACACCGACGGTCCTGGGCGCCGCACGCGGTGATCGGATGAGCAGATCGACTGTCGTGCCAACGGGGCCGCGGATCAGCTCCGGGCGCGGACATGGATCGTCGCCGACGGCCAGGATGCGGTCACGCGGTGCGATGCCTGCCGCCAGGGCCGGGCTGCCGGGGAAGACGTACAGCACCCACAGCCCGTCCTCGGGCGTCGTCGCAGAGACCGTGTCGATGAGGATACCGATCCCCCCGTACGTCGGGTCCGACACCGCCTGCGCCGCGAGATCCGGGGCTGTGGCGAGCAACGTATCCGGGTCGTTCAGGAGGGCGACCATGTCGCTCAGGATGGCGTAGTCCTCCCAGGCGTTCTCAGCCTGCAGGATCCGCTGCGCGTACTCGTCATGGACCGCGGCCCAATCGACGCCGTTCATGCCCGGGTCGATATACCCGTCCGCGAGCTGCTGCCAGATCCGGTCCAGGAGTGCCAGCCGGTAGTCCTCGGGCATCACCAGCGGGGCGGTCGGGCCGGGTACGGCGGACACGGCCGGGGTCGGACAAGGGCCGGTCGCGGTCGGCGACGGGCCCTGTGCCATGGCAGCGGGGCCGCCCGCGAAGCCCAGGCAGGTCGTCGTCCACGCACGTCCCGCGATCACTGACCACCGTCGCATGCTGCGCATCGGCCCTCCCGCTCCGGTCCGCCAGACGGTGCATCAGCCATGCACTGCCGCGACAAGGCTACCAGCCGGCACGCTCGTCACTTGGCGCGGGAGCGGGACGGCCGGGCGAGGGCGTGAGCAAGGAACTCCGCCTGGAGCAGCAGCAGGTTCTCGGCGACATCCTCCTGACTGGCCATATGGGTCACGCCCGTGAGGGGCAGTACCGTATGGGCCCGTCCGGCGGCCAGCAACGCGGACGACAGCCGGAGCGTGTGCGCCGCCACCACGTTGTCGTCCGCCAGCCCGTGGATGAGCATGAGCGGCCGGGACAACTTCGGCGCGTCGCCCAACAGGGATGAACCGGCGTACGCCTCAGGGTTGGTGTCGGGGTTCCCCAGGTACCGTTCGGTGTAGCAGCTGTCATACAGCATCCAGTCGGTGACCGGCGCACCCGCGATGGCCGCATGGAACACATCCGGCCGTCGCAGGACCGCCAGCGCGGCGAGGAACCCCCCGAATGACCAGCCGCGGATGGCGACGCGCTCGAGGTCCAGGACACCGGGGTAGCGTTCCGCGACGCGCTGCAGCGCCTCCACCTGGTCCTCCAGGGCGGCCGACGCCAGGTCCCCGGCTACCGCGCGCTCGAAGGCGGGGCCCCGGCCGGGCACGCCTCGCCCATCCGCAACGATGACGACGTAGCCCTGGTCCGCGAACCACTGGGAGCCAAGGTACATGCCGCTCGATGCCAGCACTCGCTGGTGACCCGGCCCACCGTATGGATCGAGGAGCACGGGCAGCCGGCCTGACCCGGGTACGTGACCGGCGGGGAACAGCACAGCCGTCGCGATGCGTCGCTCGCCGGCTCGCAGGAAGACCGGCGCGGGCGTGAAGCCCGGATGCTCGGCCACAGACCGGATGGCCCCAGCGATCCCAGCGGCGCGGTAGTGCACCTGGGCTCCAGCGAAGGCCGGGTTGCTGCCACTCATGACGAGCGTGCCACCACACTCCAGACCGGACCAGACACCCTCCCCTGTCGGGCTGACCTGATCGAGCGACCGAGTCGCGTGGTCGTATCGCCAGAGTCCGACGCTGGTCGGCTCGGTGCTCGCGCGGAACAGGACCCGGTCGCCATCGACGCTGGTCACGGCCCGCACCTGCAGCCCGCTGGGCGTCACCGGCCGGTCGCCGATGATGAGCCGGCTGGTATCGTCGATGTCCACCAGCCACACCGTGGCGCCACCCACCAGGTGCCTCGGCAACCCGGGTCGCACATCCATCCAGGCCGTGTCACTGCCCGCCGACGCGAGCCGCGTGGCCCCTGTCGCCGCGTCCACCGTCCAGACCCGCAGGTCACGCTGGTCACGACTGAGCGTGGAGATGCTCAGCGCGTGGTCGTCCCAGGTCACCTCGGCCAGGTACTCATCGTCGAAGTGGACCTGCCGGCGGTGCGCCCCGTCGAGGTCGATGAGCCAGAGCGTGACGGTCGCGTTCGTCGTGCCGGCGGCAGGGTAGGCGAGGAGGTTCGGTTCGGCCGCCGGATCGGCCGGGTCGCCGATGTGCCAGCGCTGGACGTGTGACACATCGGTGCGCTGCACGAGCACGCCGCGCCCGTCCGGCGACCACCAGTAGCCGCGCATCCGGTCGAGCTCCTCGGCGGCGATGAACTCTGGCAGGCCCCACGTGACACCCGGACCATCCGGCTCGGCGAGCGTCGTATCCCTTCCGGTCACGAACTCCTGGACGTGGGATCCGCCATCGGCGACATAGGCCACGTGGGTCCCGTCCGGCGATGGCCGCGGGTCGTTGACGCCCGGCGGTGTGGCGAGCTGGCGCGTCGCGCTGGTGGCCAGGTCCGTCACCCAGAGCGTCCCGGACAGCGCGAACGCCACGAGGGTCAGGGCATCGTCGGGACCGTAGGCGACGATGCCGTCCGCGGACTCGCGCGCCCGTTCCCGTCGCGCGCGCTCGGCCGCGGGAAGCTCATCCTCTCCGGTCGTGCCCAGCTGCCGCGGATCGACGATCAGCCGCTCCTCGCCGCTCGCCACATCCAGCTCCCAGAGACACGTAACGGGATCCGTGCCCGTCCGGCTGCGCAGGAACACGACCCTCGATCCGTCCGGGGCGATCGTGATGTCGCGCGGCACGCCCAACGAGAACCGCTGCGTCCGGGCACTGAGACGGGGATAGCTGTCGGTCATGGGGCCACGATACCGGCCCATGGCGCCTCGCAACCGTCGAGGGCGGCTCACAGGCCGAACGCCGCTCGCAAACGTGGAGGGCGGCTTGCATGTCGAGCGCAGTCGATCGGCTCCGACCTGTCGGTGACGGGCCGCCAGAATGGGGTCCCGCATCCCCAGAGGGAGGTATCGATGAAGTACATGATGCTGCTGTTCGGTGACCTGGACCCGGCCGACCTCGCGCAGAGGGACTGGACCATGGCCGAGCTCGTCGGGTTCATGCACCGGTTCAACGACGAGATCACCCAGACCGGCGAGCTCGTCGCCGCCGAGGGTCTGACCCATTCCGCGCAGGGCAGGACGGTGCAGTTCACGAACGGCGCGATCGCCGTGACCGAGGGACCGTACGGCGAGACGCGCGAGGTGCTCGCCGGCTTCTGGATCGTCGACGTGGACAGCGAGGAGCGGGTGATCGAGCTCGCATCGAAGGTCGTCGCGTTCACCAGGGAGCCCCTGGAGATCCGGCGCATCGGCGACGCACCGCCGGAGGTCTGACAAGACCTGCCAGTACCGCGAGCGCCACAAGGTGTCGAGTGACCATTGACCTCCGGATCGAGGATCTGCTGCGATCGCTGGCTCCGGACGTGCTCGGGGTCCTGGTCCATCGACATGGTCGCTTCGACGCATGCGAGGATGCGGTCCAGGAAGCGCTCCTTGCGGCAGCCATGCAGTGGCCGGCCGCAGGGACGCCTGGGAACCCTCGCGGCTGGCTCCTGACGGTGGCGACCCGACGCCTCACCGACGAGCTGCGTGCCGAGGGGGCACGCCACCGACGTGAGACGGGCATCGCCGCGACGAGCCCACCCGAAGGCGCCATCGTGCGCGCTCCGGACGACGACGACGCGCCTGGCGAGCGGGATGACTCGCTCCTGCTCCTGTTCCTGTGCTGCCACCCGTCCCTGTCGCCGGCTTCCCAGGTGGCCCTCACGCTCCGCGCCGTCGGCGGCCTGACGACGGCCGAGATCGGTCGTGCCTACCTGATACCCGAGGCCACCATGGCGCAGCGCATCAGTCGGGCCAAGGCGACCATCCGGGCGGCCGGAGCCCAGTTCCGGATGCCGCCCGCCGACGAGGCGCCGGCCCGGCTTGCGGCCGTGCTCCAGGCCGTGTATCTCGTCTTCACCGAGGGATATGCGGCCTCGTCCGGGGACACGCTCCACCGCACGGACCTGACGGATGAGGCGATCCGGATGTGCCGGATGCTGCATGCGACGCTCCCCGACGACGGCGAGGTCGCCGGACTGCTGGCCCTCATGCTCCTGACCGATGCGCGTCGCGGGGCGCGAACGACCGCCGACGGCGGCTTGGTGCCCCTCGCGGAGCAGGACCGGGCGCTGTGGGACGCGGCGAAGATCGCGGAAGGGATCGAGTTGGTGACGGGGACCCTGGGCCGTGGCCGCACCGGTGCGTACCAGGTGCAGGCCGCCATCGCGGCCGTGCACGATGAGGCGTCCACGTCCGGGGACACCGACTGGCGCCAGATCCTGGCCCTGTACGGGGTCCTGGAGCGGATCGCGCCGAGCCCGGTGGTCACCCTGAACCAAGCCGTGGCCCTGGCCATGGTCCACGGGCCGCTGCCCGCTCTCGCCATGATCGGCACCATCGAGCACGATCCCCGGATGACGGGCACCCACCGGCTGGACGCGGTCCGGGGCCACCTGCTCGAGATGGCCGGCGATGACGAGCGCGCTCGCGCCGCGTACCTCGCTGCTGCACGCATGACCCGAAGCCTGCCCGAACAGCGATACCTCATGGCCCGCGCGGCTGGTCTCAGTCCGCTGGTGCCTCCTCCGGAGGACGGACCGTCTGGAACCGGCGATACAGCAACAGGTCATACACGATCTTGAGACCGCCCGCGATGACGAACGGCGCGCCGGCGAACGCGGCGCTCAGGAACAGCGGCCCAGCGATGAGCGGCGAGGCGGCGACACCCACGCTCCGCGCCACGCCCGTGATGCCCGCAGCGGCAGAGCGTTCGTCCGGGTCGACGACCGCCATCGTGTACGACTGGCGGGTGGGCACGTCCATCTGGCTGATGGCGAACCGCACGAGCAGCACCCCGACGGCGAGCTCCAGCGAGGGCATGAACGGCACCAGCAGGAGCAGCACGTTCGAGGGGAGGTGCGTGAACACCATGGTGTTCACGAGACCGAACCGGGCTGCCAGCGGACCCGCCGCCAGCGCTGACAGCCCGGCGAGGACATTGGCGCCGAACAGCAGCAGGCCAAGGGCTGCGGGATCGAGGCCGAACGTGTGCTGGAACCAGAAGGCGACGAAGCTCGCGACGACGAACCCACCCGCGAAGGCATCGAGCGCGAACAGCAGCGACAGGTCGAGCACGATCCGCTGCGACCGGTGCAGGCCAAGTCGGGTCCTGATGGGCACATCGTTGACGTCACGTGCGGGGATCTCGATATCCCGGCCAAGGCGAAGGAACAGGGCGCCGAGCCCGACGCCCACGAGTGCGTAGCCCACGATGACCATGCGGTAGGCATCCGCCGGCATCGCACCCCGGTCGATGGCCAGTTGGGCGACGAGGCCGGCACCGAGCGCACCGGTCGCGGTCGCGAACGAGCCCACGAGCTGGTACCGGGCGAACGTGGTGGTGCGTCGCGAGGCCGGCAGGAGTTGGCTGAGCGAAGCCTGCTCGACGGCCAGGAATGGGCCGACCTCGTTGCCGCTGGGACTGATGACGCCGATGACCGCCGCCACCGCGAGGACCGCGAAGATCGGCGTCGCGACGAACGCCACGCCTGCCACCAGCATCAGCGCGGCGCCGACGACCAGGACCCGTCGGCGGCCAATACGGTCGGCATGCGTGGTCAGCCAGAGCGAGATCGCGGCGTCGCCGAGCAGGGTCAACGTCAGGAGCAGCCCGATGTCACCGCCGGAATAGCCGAGCGACGTGAGGTACAGCACCAGGACGGTCGACAGGAAGCCGTACCCGAACATGCGCAGACAGCGGGTCGCGAACAGCAGCGCGACGTCTCGGGCCACGGATCCCTCCTCGGTCGGCGCACTCACGGTCCCGCACGGGCACCCCAGGTCCCGCGCGGGACGCCCTGGCCCGAAGCCTATCAGTCGAGCCGCGGCGATGCGCATGCGGCGTGCACCAGGTACCGTCGAGCGGCTATCGTGTCCGGTGACGGGGAGCGGCCCCGGCAGACGGAGCGCGTCCCCGGCAGACGGGGCGCGTCCCCGGACACGAGGACAGACAGCGACACAGGTATCCGACGTCCGTCGGACGATCCGTTCACGAACCAGCATCGATCCTTGATCGACCGCCGCCTCGTCAGGCAGGCACTGGCTCGCGATCATGTGTCATGCACCGGCGGGTACGTGCCTGTCCCCGCTCCAGTGCTCCTGAGCAGCCGAGGTGTCCACTCCCATGTCCGTTCGACGGATCGCCCTGACCGCAGGCCTCCTCGCGGTGACGCTGTCGACCAGCGCGTCGCCCCTGATGGCCGCCACACCCGTGGCCGTGCCGGACGTCGGTGTCCGCGTCGCTCCCGCGGCGGTCCCCGGCACGGCTCTGGTGTCTCCGTGGGTCTGGGAGCCGGATGCATCGGACTCGCTGCGCATCTCCGTGGGCAGTCGCACGCGGCGTCTCGTGGTCCGGACCTGGCTCGTGGCGGGCGCGTGGCGCGGCCGGTTGGTGGAACAGCAGCGGACGGTCGCGGGCGGCCGCTGGCATGCCGTGCGTCGGACGCAGCTGAGTGCCGACGACCTGGCTGGTGGCAGCACGGATCCCGGACGCACCACGTACGCCAGGGCGGGGTTCCTCGCCTTCGACGCCGCGACCCTGGGCGTCGAGGATCACGGCGGTCTTGCCTACAGCGTCGTCGCGGCCGATGGTCGTCGACTCATCGTCCGGTTCGGCGCCCGACACGAGCGCACCCACACATGGACGACGGTCACCCGCATCATCCCGGCTGACGCGACATAGGAGATCCGGGCCGGGTCGATGACCATCCGGCCGCTTGACCGCACCAGACCCCACCAAGCATCCTGACGCGGATGACCTGGGGCGTACGCAGCCGCGGGTTTGCAGGAGGACTCCGGATGTCAACGCTTCGTTCCCGGCGGACGGCCACCGCACTCGTGACCATGCTCGCCGTGGCGCTGCCTCTGGGCGCCTTCGCACAGAGCCCTGCCCCGTCGGGAGGTGCCCAGGGCGGCACGCTGTCGGTCGCCTTCGAAGGTGATCCCGGTGCCCTCGAGCCGAGCCAGGGATACGACGCGACGTCGTGGATGCTGGAGCGTCTGCTGTGGGACACGCTCGTCACCTACGACGAGAGCACGACCCTCGTGCCCGGGCTCGCCGCAGCCATGCCCACGGTGTCACCCGACGGACTGACCTACACCTTCGATCTTCGATCCGATGCGAACTTCGTCAAGGGCGGTGATGTGCTCCGCGCCGTAAACGCGGATGACGTGGTGTTCTCGCTCAA
>JBBSOS010000019.1:0-14527 GCA_038259505.1 Candidatus Limnocylindrales bacterium
ACCGCGGGGACATCCGTGATATCCGCGGGCGTGGCGACCACCATCGACGCGTCGGGGACGCTGACGACGCCGGCGGCGGCGTCCAGCACGGTCGTGGCGAGGACATCGCCCGATTCGGTGTCGCGCGCTTCGACTGTGCCGTCAGCATCCCGGATGACGAGCACATCCCCGGCCACCGCGAGCTCGACCGGGCGACCCGATGTGCCACGACCCGCGATGGGCTCCAGCGTCGCATCGGTCCCGCCGGTCGTCCGGAGGCGGTCCAACCCGGTCGTGTCCAGGGTCGAGACGACGCCGTCCGCACCCGCCAGGAACAGCCGGTGCGCGTCGGTATCGAGGGTCAGTGCCGTGGCGGTCGTGGGCAGGGTGGCCACCACATCACGGTCGGCGAGGTCGAGCACCTGCAACTGCGAACCGGTCAGCACGTAGAGCCGGTCGCCGACGCGCGTATCGCCGGTGCCGCTGTCGCTCCATCGAGGTTCGATGGCGGCGCCCAGCACGGGACCATCGAGCCGTGACTCGCCTGTGACCCGGTGATCCCCGAACGCCTCGATACCCAGTGCCATGGCGTACTTGGCGAGGTGCGGGTGGGTGTACTCGTAGATGCTGTGCGGCTCGCCGTAGCGCCAGTCCTGGAGGAACTCCATCGCCGTCCGGGCGTGGTAGACCTCGTCGAAGTACATGTCGTAGGGCTCGGCGAGGCGGTAGCCACGGATGGTCACCGCCGAGAGCAGGATGCACAGGGCGAGCAGGAGGTCCAGGCGATCCAGGCGTCCGCCGGGCTCACCGCGGAGCGATGCGCTCCGGTCGCGGCGCAGGGACCTGCTGGTGATTCGGTCGATGATCCAGTCGAGGGCGGACGGGCCGCGGACATAGCCCACCCCGTCCGCCTCCACCCCGTCCGCCTCCACGACGTCCGCCCCACGCGGCGGGCTGCCGGATGCGGACCGGCTCCACTGGACACTGCGCACGTTCTCGGGCACCGGCCCGAGGTCGACCGTGCCCTCCATCCGGGTCGCGGCCACAGCGAATCGGTCGGGCTCCCGACGACCGCCGGCCCACAGCCGCCAGGCGATGAATGCGAACACCGCCGTGGCCAGCAGCACGGCGGACACCACGAACGTCGGCGACCGTGACGCCTCACCGAGCGGCAGGCCGGCGAGGCCGGCGGTGCCGTAGACCGGGTTCGTGTTGGTGAGCACCCCGTGGAGGTTGATGAGTCCCCCCACGGACAACGCGACCAGGGCGACGAGCCAGGCCCGCGAGGTGACCGCCAGGAGCGGGATCAGGGCGAACACCGGGACCAGGTACCGCTCGTGCACCCGGGTCGGCAACAGGAAGAAGCAGATGCCGAGGAAGGTGGCAGTCACGATGATGACCCGCCGCTCGTCGCGCAGCAGCAGGTTGGCGAGGCCGTACAGGAACCCCGCCACCAGCAGCGCGGCCCCGATGGCGACCGCCGGGATGGCGCCGATGAGCGGGCTCGTGTCCGCCAGCCAGAAGGGCATCGCCCAGGCGAGCCCGGGTTGGCCACCGACACCGACGAGGGCCCACAGGTTGTAGGCGTTCACGGTCAGGAACTCGTATCCGCCGGCGGTCGAGCCCATCAGCTCGAGATAGCCCGTGATGTCGAGACCGAACGGCAATGCCAGGACGTGGAAGGTCACGAGCGCCACCAGCGCGGAGGTGACGAGCCGTCGCCAGCCCTGCTCGCGCGCGAGCCACCCCCGAAGCGCGGCCGGTCCCCACGGCGCGCGCCGGGGACCCGAACCCGGCCGCAGCAGGTGTCGCCGGAGGAGCAGCACCGCCACCAGCGGGATGAGGACTACGCCGAACTGCGGTTTGACCAGGGCGGCGAGGACCCCCAGGAAGGCTGCGCCTTCGCTGTTGCCACGGACCAGCGCGGCCACGCCCAGGAGCACGACCAGCGCCCCGGCGGCATCCGTCTGGCCCCACAGGGCCGAGTCGTACCAGGTGACGGGGTTGAAGACGTAGAGCGCGGCCGCACCCAGGGCCAGGACCTCGGCCCGTCGACCAGGCCACGCCCAGCCCAGCACCAGCCGGTACAGGACGTAGCCCACGACGATGTCGAGGAGCATCGGTGGCAGCTTGATGAGCGTCGTCGCCAGACCGTACGGATCGCCGCCGCCGAATGCATTCGCCAGGACCCCCACCGGCCACAGCACCAACAGGTAGCCGGGTGGGTAGTCGCTGAACCCCGCGTTCGCGTAGAAGCCCCCGGGACCGTGCTCCGCCATCGTCATCGCCCAGGACACATACGTGCTGATGTCCGTTGAGAAGCCGGATGCCGGGAACAGGATGTATGCGATAGTGAGCCGGAGGACCAGCCCGCCGAGCAACAACAGCACCAGGGCCGTGGACGCTGACAGGGCTCGCGGCGGGGGGCCTGACGCCCCCACGACCCGGTCGGCGACACGTGCCGGGGACGCGATCAAGCCGAACCGGCCTCCAGGGAACAAAAGGGCGACGAGGTGACCGCGAGTATAGCAACGGGCCCGTTCGCGTCCGGTCGGCGGTCGGTCGTCGGCACCCATGCCGCCAGATACGCGGATGCCCACGGCGGGCGGATCGACCGCTGGCTCGGCGCGCTGGGGCCGGGCTGGGTCGGTGTCGCGTTCGCGGTCGTGGCCATCGTCGTGTACATCTGGAGCAACCCCGACCGGAACGGGTTCTATGACCACTTCGTGTGGCAGGCACAGGCCTGGCTCGACGGATCGGCCAGCATCCGATATCCGGTCGACGACGCGGTCCGCAGCAACAGCTACTACCAGGACGTGCTGGACCTGGGTGACCCGCTCGTGGCCGCGCGGTTCGGGCTCGCCTACCAGCCGGGGCGCGCGCTGCTCCCGTTCCCGCCGTTGCCGGCGGTGCTCCTGCTGCCCTTCGTGGCGATCTGGGGCCTGGCCACCAGCGGGGCGCTCGTCGCCGCAGTGCTGGGTGGCATCAACGTGGGGCTCTGCTGGCGGATGACCACGCGTGTCACCGACCGGCGCGGCGCCGCGTTCCTCGCCACCATCACCTACGGCTTCGGCACCGTGGCCTGGTACGCGGCGATGCTGGGAACCACCTGGTTCCAGGCGCACGTACTCGCCAGCACCCTGCTGTTCCTCTCGATCACGGCCGCCCTGGACGCCGAGCGACGCGAGGCGATCATCGGGCCTGGACGCGCCCTCGCGGGCCGGCTCCCCGTGCGCGGCATCTGGGGGGGCGTCCTCTTCGGCGCGGCCTGCCTGTCTCGTCTGACGGCCGTGTTCAACGCCCCGTTCTTTGCCTTCGTGGGGCCCGGCGGCAGTTGGCCGCGACGTGCTGTCGCGGCCGGCATGGGGGCGCTGTTGCCGCTGCTCCTGCTCGGGGCCTACAACCTCGGCACCACGGGTCACGTCTTCCATCCCGCGTACGACTACATCCGAGAGATCGAGACCAAGCCGGCCCCCGAGCTCTATCACGCCGACTGGGGCACGGAAGACCCGCGCTACATCCTGGTGAACTGGCCCGTGATGCTGCTGTACGCCCCGGTCCAGGCACCGCCTGGCGCGTTCGACACGCCATGCACACCGACGACGGGTCTCATCGACCAGTTGACCGACACCAGTGCCCCCTGTCCGCTGCGGCCCAGTGCCTTGGGCATGAGCATCTTCCTGACCACGCCTGCGTATCTGCTCATCCTGCCCGCGCTGCTGTTCGGCTGGCGGCGGCGGATCGTCGTCGGGAGCGCCATCGCGGTCCTGTGCACGGCACTCGCGGCACTCGCCCATTTCAGCCAGGGCTGGGTCCAGTTCGGCTACCGGTTCAGCAACGACTTCGCCCCGTTCGCGATGATCCTCGTGACCCTGGGCATCGTCGAGGCCAGCCACCACCGGATCGGACGCGTGGTGGCACCACTCCTCGTCGTGGCTTCGGTGATGGTCAACCTGTGGGGTGTGACCTGGGGCGTGGCGATGGGATGGTGACGCTGGCCGGCGAACCCGTGTCGCGGACACGCCATCGACTGACCCACTGGGTGATCCCCGCTGCGATCGTCTTCGTCGGTTCGATGCTGCTCGACATCCGGACACTCATGCCCGGCCTGGGCTTCTGGGACACCGGCGAGTTCCAGGCCCTGGGTCCGGTCCTGGGGATCGCGCATCCGACCGGATATCCCAGCTACGTGTTGCTGCTCTGGCTGGCGTCGGTGCTGCTGCAACCGTTCGGCGACCCGGCACTTCGCGCCAACCTGCTGTCCGCGATCCTCGTGTCGGGTGCGGGCGCCCTGGTGGCGGTCACGGTCATCGGGGTGACCAGGCGAGCGGCCATCGGCGTGGCGGCGGGCGGCCTGCTCGTGGTGGCGCCCATCGCGTGGCAGAACGCCGTTCGTGCCGATCCACACGGCCTGCACCTGTTCCTTGCGGCGCTGCTCCTCGTGTTGCTGCTGGCGTGGGGCACCTGGGAGCGTGCCGGTCGGCCCCGCGCCGGCTGGTGGCTGCTGGCGTCGGCGGTCTGCTTCGGCGTGGCACTGGGCAACCATGCCCTGACGCTCCTCCTGGCACCCGGCATCGGGTTGTTCGTGCTCGCCGTATCACCCCGCATCCTGTGGCAGCAGTGGCGCCTCGTCATCGCGTGCGCCGTGGTGCTGGCCATCACGACCGTCCTGCTGTACGCCTACATCCCGCTGCGTGCATCGATGCACCCGCCGCTCGACTACGCG
Source organism: Candidatus Limnocylindrales bacterium (assembly GCA_038259505.1). GTDB lineage: Bacteria > Chloroflexota > Limnocylindria > Limnocylindrales > CSP1-4 > JAFMJV01. The sequence goes on from JBBSOS010000019.1 coordinate 4,706, forward strand.
CATCCGACGACCTGGGAGCGCTTCAGCTACCTCGTCTTCGGCCAGCAGTTCACAGGCACGTTCCACGCCATGCCCTCGCTCCCCGATGCCGCCTCGCAGGTGTGGGAGGTGCTCCAGGTGAACCTGGGCCTCGGTGCCTGGGTCGCGCTCGCGGGGCTGGTGGTCGGCATCTGGCGGCGCCCGCGACTGATGCTCCTCACCATCCCCTGGTTCATCCTCCCGGTCTGGTTCCTGCTGGGCTACGAGAACGCCGACATCGACCGCTATTACCTGGTGCCCATCATGGTCGCGGTCGCGTGGGCCGCCCTCGCCGTCGACTGGCTGTGGGACCTGGCGCTGCTGGCATGGGTCCGACTCCGAGCCGAGAGGGCTCCGGTGCCGGATCGGATCTCGTCGGTGGTCACGGTCGTCGCGGCCCTGCTGCTGATGGTGCCCATCGCGGCCGCGGTCCCGGCCCGCTCTGAGGCCGTGGACGAGTCCGGCGACACGGGGGCGCGAGCCTTCCTCGACGCCACGCTCGCAGCCCTGGACCCCGACCCGGTGGTGCTCAGTTGGTGGAGCTACTCGACGCCGCTGTGGTACGGCCGGTGGGTCGAAGGCGCACGTCCGGATATGACCATCATCGACGACCGGACCATGCTCGACGAGCACCTTGGTTCACCTGGATGCGACGAACAGGGCGGCAGCCAGTGCATGATCGATGTCATCGATGGCTACCTCGATGAGCGGCCCGTGTACCTCATCCGCCTCGACGCCGACCTGCCCGACTTCCGGCAACGGTTCGTGCTCGAGCGGGTCCCGGGTATCCCCCACGGGACCATCTGGCGTGTGACGGGACGGCAGCCGGGCACGGCCGGCTGAGCCGCGTCGGCGAGGTCGGGCGTGACGGGGCATCGGCGGGAAGCCCGTGTAGGATGCGCCGGTGGTCCTGCCAGCATCGCCATCGACGAACGGTCGGTCGAGTCCGCCGAACGCGGACCGGACCGTGGGCTTCGACGCCCCCGATACTGCCCGGGTCGAGAGCCTGAGCTTCTTCTTCCCCGCTCACGATGAGGCCGAGAACATCGAGCAGTTGGTGGTGGAGGCGCTCGAGGAGTTGCCCCGCATGGCGGATCGCTTCGAGGTCATCTGCGTCGACGACGGCAGCACCGACGCCACGGGCGCCATCGCGGACCGCCTGGCGGGCGAGCATCCGGATGTGGTCCGGGTCGTGCATCACGGCGCGAACCAGGGGTATGGCGCCGCCCTGCGAAGCGGCCTGGGGGCTGCGCGGTACCCGCTCGTGTGCTTCACCGACGGAGATCGGCAGTTCCGCGTCGCAGACCTCGCCCGCCTGTTGGAGCGGATGCATCGTCCGGTCGACCCGGCGTCCGATGCGCTCCCGGATGTGGTCGTCGGCTATCGCATCAAGCGCGCCGACCCAGCTATCCGGCTCGCCTACGCGCGGGCGTATCGGGTCTGCCTGCGCCTCTTCTTCGGTCTTGGACTCCGTGACGTCGATTGCGCGTGCAAGCTCTTCCGACGCGCGGCACTCCAGGACATCCGGCTCAGCTCAGGTGGCGCGTTCCTGTCAGCCGAGTTGCTCATCAAGCTCCGGGCGCTGCATCGTACCGTGGTCGAGGTGGGCGTCCCGCATCATCCGCGCACCGCGGGCCGGGCGTCCGGGGCCGATCCCCGGGTCGTCCTGCGGGCGGTCCGCGACTTCTGGCGCCTGCGGCTGCTGCTCTGGGCGCGCCCACACGAGGCCCTCGGGACGGGCGAGCCGGCCTTGCGGCGGATGGACGAGGGTGATGCGCCGATAGGCTCCGCGACCGCCTGACCCGGGTCGCTGGGCGGCTGCTCAGGCGGGCGTCCGGGCCCTCAGAAGGGGCCCTGGGCCTTGTTCAGGCGGGCCCCTGGGCCTCTCGGTCCGTGCCTCCACCACCAAGGTCGACCTCCAGGGAGTTCACGAACTCGCGGAACATCGACAGCCGGGCTTCCTGCTCTGCGCCGGGCAGCACGCCGACGCGGTCGAGGATGGCGTCGGCGACGAAGATCGGGACATCGGCGCGCAACGCGATGGCGATGGCGTCGGACGGCCGGGCGTCGACCTCGTACTGGGTGTCCGCGAGCCGCAGTGCCACGAGCGCTCGGTAGGTCTCATCGGCGAGCTCTGTCACGACGACCCGCTCGATCCGGACGCCCAGATCCAGCAACGTGCGGGTATACAGGTCGTGCGTGAGCGGACGGTCGGGCAGCACCCCCTGGAGGCGCGTCGCGATGGCGCTGGCCTCCCAGGGCCCGACCCAGATGGGCAGGTACCGATCGCGATGGCGCTCCCGCAACAGGACCACGTGCTGTGCCGAGTCCGCATGCACGTGGACGCTCTCGACGTAGACCTCGCTCACATCCGGAGACATGTCGCGCGCCCGATGCTCAGCCAGACTTCTTGTTGGACTTCGGTTTGCGGGTCGGTGCCGGGGTCGGGTCGGACTCACCCGATGGCACCGGCGTGGCGCTTGGCGCGCCGGCCGCGACCGCGGTCAGCTGGGACCGGAAGATGCCCTCCGGCGTCGCCCACGTGACGACCGCGGGTTTGGTCTCGGCACCCGGCTTGGAAGTGGGCTGGGTCACGTACATGCCCCGCATGTCCCCCATCGAGGGCAGCTTGCCGCGGGTCGACCACTGCTCGACGTAGCTGCCATCGGACTTCAGGAACACGAGGATCCGGCCCCACTTCTGGTCGTAGACATAGAGCTTGGGCGACACGCCGCTCGTGGACGTGCCGTCGATCAGACGGTACTGGTGGCCGGGACGGATGTCGGCATCGTCGGGCGGCGTGGCGAGCTCGAAATCCTGGGTACGTCCGGAGTTGTGCTTGACGACGTTGGAGTCCGTCAGCGTGTACAGGTTACCGTCGACGTACATGCGCAGGTAGCTCTCGACGGTCTCCTCGGCGGTCGACAGATAGCTGTAGTCGCCGGAGCTCTCACTCGCGAACTGATTGCCTGCGTAGGTTGGTGCGTACTTGAGGATCTCATCCAGGCTGGGGTCCAGCACGTACAGGTTGTAGGACCCCTTGCTCAGCGACACCAGGAGCGTGCTGATGTCGCGGACGTCATCTCCCCACACCTGCTCACCCGGGATGTTGCGTCGTGACAGGGTCCCATCCGCCTTGTCCGTGTACTGGTTCCAGCGCCACAGGTCACCCCTGCTGTCGACGATGAGCAGGTCCGCGGCCTGCGCCGCGAGCAGCCGCGGCGTGGCGATGCCGTCGCCCTTGCCATCACCGGTCTTGATGATCTCGATGGCCCGGGTCGCCTTGTCGTTCAGGCGCCAGACGGACGAGCCGGTGCCGTCGGATGCGGGCGCGATGAAGTAGACGTTGCCACGCGGCCCGATGGTCATCGCCTTGACGTCCTGCGGTCCGTCGAACTCGTACAGGGAGGCGGTCTTGGGATCGCCGTTGAGGTAGAGCTTGTCGAGCCCGTCCTGGATGGTGGCCTCCAGGAGCGCCGTGCGATCCGGCGGGATGCCCGACGTCTTGGCGTGCTGGAGGTCGGTCCATGCCTGATGCAGCAACGTTCTTGCCTGGACAGGGTCGCCGCTCAGGTTGCGCGTGCCCTGTGCGGCACTGTCATGGGCTGACAGGAACGCCTGTTCCCCCGACGAGATGTTGGAGACGGCCACCTCGCGGCCCTTGGGCAGCGTCCAGACCGCGAGACCGAGCACGAGCACCACGCTCAGCAGGCCCAGCAGCGCGAATGCCGCGCGACGCTGCGATTCCCGGCGAGACACCTGGGACGCGACGCCACGGGCACTGCGCGTCCGGCGAGGCATCAGGTCCAGGACGCGATCGACCGCGTGTCCGAAGGCGCCGGTCACGGAATCGGCCGCGCCCGTGAACGCCCCCGTGACGGCGGCGGCCGCGCCCGCCACCTGGTCACCACCGGGGATGGGACCGCCCGGCATCTCGCCAAAGGCGTCCGACGACACACCGCTGGGTGCCAGCCGCCGGTCGCCGCTCCGCGCCGAGACCAGCTCGGTCGCCTCCACCGCGAGCACGGCATCGGGCCCATCGCCGCCCGCGGCCACGAACAGGTGGTGCAGGTGCTCCACGGCCGACTGCGGGTGGAGCGTCACGACGGCGTTCTTGAGCTCCTCCGTGCCGACCACCTCGGTCAGGTTGCGGGACACCAGCAGGAGCGAGTCGCCGACCGCGATCTCGCCCCGCCAGACCTCGACTCGCAGCGCGTCATCTGCCGGCAATCCGGACTGCTGGGCATGGTCGGGCACGAGCAGGCGTGCCGCACGCACCAAGTACGCCTCGGCACTGCCGATGGTGGCCACATACAGCTCGTTGTTGCGAATGACCGCGATGGCGATTCCCAGTGATCCGGGCGGCAGGCCCGAGCCTTCACGGCTGCCGCGCAGCTTCCGGTTCGCGCTGCGGACCGCCTTCTCGAGGCAGATGGGCACGCCCGCGGATTCGTCGTAGTAGTACTCCCGCCGGATGGTCTCGGCGACGAGCCCCGTGGCCTCCCGGGCACGGCCACCGATACGGCCCGAACTGACGACGAGGTACAGATTCCCCTTGGAGCGGACCTTGGAGCCGGTCGCGGGTTCCGTGACCAGCATCGCGTCAGCTGAGGTGGACAGCCGGTCCGCTTCAGCGACCAGGCCGTACTTGAGTTCGAGACGGGGACCCATGGGCGACCAAGTCTACCGCCAGACCGCGCGGCGCCCGGTTTCCCGGACATGGAGATTTCGATACCGACTCACACCTGGCGGACGACGACCCTGAGGGTGGTGAGCGGCTCGCCTCCGGGCGTCTCCGCGAACGCATCGAGCAGTTCGCTCGATCGCAGCCGCAGCTCCTGCGCCGTCGCCGCGTCAGGGACGGCCACAATGAGGGTCGGTGGTCGGTACTCGATGATGCGGCACATGCCCGTGGCTGGCGGCACCAGCCGGGCGACCAGCCGCTCCCAGGAGTGATCCCGTGATGCCGCCTGCAACTCCGGACGGATGCCCAGCCGCTCCGCCACGTCGGGCAGCAGGTCCGATAGGCGGCGCATCGGCCGACGGCTCATGCGACCGGCTCGAGGCGGCCGGGCACCACTCGCCAGGCGGTCGCCGACGCCACCAGCGCCGGGTCCAGATCGGCGAGGGCCGTGGTGGTGACGAACGCCTGCGGCAGGCCGCCGATGCGTCGCACGAGATGGCTGCGACGCTGGGGGTCGAGCTCGCTGAAGACGTCATCAAGCAGGAGCAGCGGCGGCCTGCCATCGACCTGGGTGAGCAGGTCGAGCTGCGCCAGCTTGAAGGCCAGGATCGCGGTCCGCTGCTGGCCGCGCGATGCGAACCCCGACAACTCCCGGCTATCGAGATCGAACGCCACATCGTCACGATGCGGTCCGACGAGGGTGGCGCCATTCCAGATCTCCTTTTCGGCCGTCTCGCGGAGTCGGCGGCGGAGCGCTTCGACCGATGCCTCACCGGGCGCTGGCGTGGCATTCGAGATGCTGCGCATCGAGAGGCGGCCCTCACTGGGCGCGATCTCCAGATGCGCCTCGCCCAGCGGGCCCGCCAGGGCGTCCAGCGTCGCGGTCCGCCATTCGAGGATCCGGCCGCCCTCGGTCACCACGATCCCGTCCCAGTAGGCAAGCTCATCGCGGCCCGCCACGTTTTCGCGGATGCGCCGCAGGAGGCTGTTGCGTTGTGTCAGTGCGCGCGCGTACGTGGCCATGACCGCAGCCGCCGGTGACACGAGCTGCGCGACGAGCGTGTCGAGCACGTTGCGGCGCAGTGACGGCGATCCGACCACGAGCTGCATGTCCTCGGGCGCGAAGACGACTGCCCGGAGCGCTGCGCTGAGCGCCGAGGTGCGTCGGGGGACGCCATTGATCTTGACCCGCTTGCGTGCGCCCGGCAGGGACCCGGCCGCGAGCAGCACCACCTCGATGCGACCCCCTGCGACCGAGGCATCCAGGCGCGCCAATGGCGCACCCCATGCAATGAGCTCCTGGTCGGAGCCCGTCCGGTGCGAACCGCCCTGCGCCAGCACGACCAGCGCCTCGAGCAGATTCGTCTTGCCCACGGCGTTGGCGCCGACGATCACCTGGGGACCGCCGCCGAAGTCGACCTCCAGCTCCGGGTCGCTGCGGAAGCCCCGGATGCTCAGATGGTCGACGGGCATGGGACCCGGCTGCCCGGTGGCGGCCGCGGGACGGCCTTGACCGCGTCGCTAGGACGGCGTCCGGACCGGCATGATGACGTGCACGTACTCGTCATCCCCGGTGGGCTTGAACACGCCCGACGACAAGGGCCCGTTCAGCTCCAGTGCCAGTTGCTCGGCATCCACGTTCTGGAGCGCCTCGGTCAGGTATCGGGCGTTGAAGGCCACGGTGACCGGCTCGCCCTCGAGAGTCGCCTCCACCTGACCCTCGGCATCACCGACGTCCGCTGCTGCCGCGATGGTGATGCCAGCCGAACCCTCGTCGCCGATGCGCAGCTTGACCACGTTCGCAGCCGACGAGGCGATGAGGGCTGACAGGCGCACGGCCTTGAGCAGATCGGCACGGTCGACGATGGCTCGGGTCGTGTGGTCGCTGGGCACCACCTGCTGGTAGTTCGGGAACTGGCCATCGATGAGCCGGCTGACCAGGTCGATGGTGTCGACGTGGAAGATGACCTGGCTGCGGGCCGGTGCCAACATGATGTCGACCGGGTCGTCCGTGTCGGACAGGATGCGCATGAGCTCGGTATACGAGCGTGCCGGCACCACCAAGCTGGTGTCCTCGACCGGCAGCAGGGTCTGGATGGTCTTGACCGCAATGCGGTAGTTGTCGGCAGCAGCAAGGGTCAGGCGATCGCCAGAGAACCGGGTCAGGACGCCGGTCAGGATCGGGCGTGCCTCATCACTCGCGGCGGCGAAGGTGACCTCCGCGAGTGCCTTGCGCAGTACCTTCTGGCTGACGCGTGTCGTCGGGCGCTCACCGGCCGCCGGGATGACCGGGAACTCGTCGGCATCGATACCCCGCAGGTGCGTCTGGAACCGGCCGGACGAGATCCGGAGTGTGGTGCCACTCTCGACCTCGAGATCGACGCGCTCACCCGACGGCAGGCCAGCGACCACGTCCGTGATGAGTCGGGCTGGCACCGTCAGCGAGCCTTCCGACTCGATCTTGCCGGGGACCCATGCGGTCATGCCGATCTCGAGGTTGGTCGCGGTCAGCTTCAGCCCCGCATCCTCCGTTCGGAGCAGCACATTGGCTAGCACGGGCAGGGAACTCCGGCCACTCACGGCACGGCTGACCACGGACAGACCGCGGGCGAGGTTCTCCTGCATCACCGAAAGCTTCACATCGGGGCTCCCTGCTCCTCGTTATCCGGTAGGTATCTTCTCATCCCGTCATCCTCATCATGGTGTGCACGGTGTGGATGACGTGCGAGCCCACACCCGTGGTCCGTGCGTCAAGGATGGCCTACCCGGACGGTGGACCGTTGGCCGAGTCATCGGGACGGATCCGGCACACAGCCGCCCGATCGTGGACGGCCTCGACACGTTGTCCACCACACCCTCGATGGCTGTCTCGTGATCCCAGGGCAGGATGCCGGTTCTCCACCACCGGGGTGCCAGCCGCGGGCTGGCTCGGGGCGGGAATCCACCATCGGTGCACAGGTGCGCGGCATGGTCGCACTGCGGATCGAAGGTGCCTGGGAGCGAACGGACCAGGTGCTCGTGATGGGCCCTTGCCGGGCTCACTCGGTGTAGATGAGCTCGCGCACAGCGGCCAGCTCGCGCCGCAGGTCCTCGTTCTCCTGCATCTCACGATCGATCTTGTCGCATGCGTGCAGGACGGTGGAGTGGTCTCGCCCGCCCAGCTCGGCGCCGATGCGGAGCAGCGAGACCTCGGTCTCCGCCCGCATGAGGTACATCGCGATCTGGCGCGGCACCACGATGGCGCGCTCGCGCTTCTGGCCCTTGAGGGCGTCCATCTCGACGCCGTAGTACTCGGCGACAGCCTGGGCGATGCGCTCCGGCGTGACGGCCCGCTTGCGCGGGTTGTAGAGCACGTTGGAGAGCACGGCCTGGGCCAGGTCCGCGCTGATGGGCATCCCCTGCATGCTGGCGTACGCCACGATGCGGTTCAGGGCACCCTCCAGCTCCCGGATGTTGGACGCCACCTTGCGGGCGATGAACTCCAGTGCCTGGGAGCTGGCCGGGACCGCCTGCTCCTCGGCCTTGGCACGCAGGATGGCGATGCGCGTCTCGAGATCGGGCACGGTCAGGTCCGCGATGAGGCCCCACTCGAAGCGGCTCCGGAGTCGTTCCTCCAGGGTCGCGATCTGGCGCGGTGGCCGGTCGGAGGAGAGCACGATCTGCTTGCCCTCGTCGTGGATCGCATTGAAGGTATGGAAGAACTCCTCCTGGGTGCGCTCCTTGTCCGCGATGAACTGGATGTCATCGATGAGCAGCAGGTCGATGCGTCGGTAACGCGCCCGGAAGTCGTCGAATCGGCCCTGCTGGACGCAGGTGATGAACTCATTGGTGAACTTCTCGCTGGTGACGTAGACCACGCGCTTGCGCGGGAACCGACCGATGACCGCGTTGCCGATCGCGTGCATCAGGTGCGTCTTGCCCAGCCCCACCCCGCCGTACAGGAAGAGCGGGTTGTAGGCATGGCCGGGCCGTTCGGCGACCGACAGGCTTGCCGCATGGGCGAGACGGTTGGCAGAGCCCACGATGAAGGTTCGGAAGGTGTACCGCGGGTTGAGGCTGACGGAACCGCCATCGGAGCCACCGACCCGTCCGGCCTCCAGACGCACCCGAGGCGTCTTCACGGCAGGCGCTGGCGTCGTGGCTTCGGCTTCGGCTTCGGCCTCGCCATCGGCACGCTCCGAGGGAGCCACCTCGCGGACCTCGAACTCGAGGGTCACTGAGTAGCCGACGACACGGGCCAGGGTCTGGCTGATGAGTGACCGGTAGCGGCTCTCGAGCCAGTCCTTGGCGAAGCCGCTGGGCACCGCCACCCGGAACAGCGTGTCGTCGACCGCCACGAGCGCGGTGTCCTTCAGCCAGGTCTCGAAGTTGGCTGGGGAGAGTGAGACCTGGAGCTCACCGAGGGCCGCACGCCAGACTTGCTTGGCATCCATCGATAGCCGTCATCGCTCCTGGCCGCGTCCGCCCGCGCAGCCCGTGAGCGGGTGGGAGACCCAGTCACGAGGGCGGCTGATGACCCGAGGTCCCGAGGCACCGAAGCCGCGACGAAGCGGCCGTCCGGTGGGCTCCGGCAGGTCTCCGGTGCGTCCATCGAACGACCCGGGCGGCATACGTTAGCGTCCTGCCGGACGACCCGCAACCGCCATCCGCCATACCCCGGGGGAGTATCGAGACGACCAGCGCGCCGACCGCTGATGGCATCGACTCAGCCCACCGGGTCCCCCGGCGATGCGCCGTCGTCCACACCGAGCAACGGGATCCGGCCATCGCCCGGGAGTCCGCCGAGGACCAGCAGCTCACTGGCGAAACCTGCGATGCGGCGGGGCGGGAAGTTGACGACGCACACGACGAGGCGGTCGATGAGCTCACCGGGGTCCGGATACGTGCGAGGAAGCTGTGCCGAGGAGCGGCGCACGCCGCCGGGGCCCAGGTCGATGTCCAACTGGTATGCGGGCTTGCGGGCCCCCGGCAGGGGCCGCGCGCCCACGATCCGGCCGATCCGCAGGTCGAGCCGCTCGAAGTCGGCGATGGTCGCACTGCCGGGCAGCAGGAACGGTCGAGGCTCTGACACTGGCCCTCCTCGCCCTGGACGTGGGCGACCACATGGACGTCCGGGCACG
>JBBSOS010000020.1:0-14506 GCA_038259505.1 Candidatus Limnocylindrales bacterium
GAGGTACGAACCGGGCGGCTGCCCGGCGCAGTGACACCGCCACCCGGCGCATGATGGCAGGGCCGGACGACGACGATGACCGTCCGGCCCTGCGACTCGCCAGATCCGATACAAGTGAGTGAACCACGTGCAGACGTACGACGTTGATGGGACATGGGGACGGTCGACGCGACTCGTCCTCGTGGGCATGATGGGCTCAGGCAAGACAACCGTCGGTCGGGTGCTCGCCGACAGGACCGGCTGGGCGTATGCGGACAATGACGAACTGGTCCGCCGGATGAGCGGCCGGGAGCCCGCCGAGATCAAGGACACCGATGGGGAGGATGCTCTGCACGAAGTCGAGACCGCAGCACTGCTCGACGCCTTGCGCACACCTGGGCCGGTCATCGTGGGAGCTGCAGCAGCCGTCGTCCTCGATGCCACTGCCGTCAGGTCGCTGGGCGCAGGTGCCCAGGTAGTGTGGCTCCGGGCACGGCCGGAAACACTCCGCGCCCGGATCGGTAGTGGTGCCGGCCGACGCGAAGAGGCGACCGATGTCGCATGGCTCACCAGGCAGGCAGAGGCCCGGGAGCAGCTGTACGCAGACCTCGCCGACCTGACGGTCGATGTCGACCATCTGACACCCGAAGATGTCGCCGAGCGGATCATCGGCCAGCTTCAGATGCCTGTGTGACCGTGGGGCGGGACTCCCGGGCCTGGTGGTCGTGACGGGTCCCCGGCCCGGCACGCCACCCGCTCCCATCGGGCACACCACCCGGCTCCCGCCCGACTCTCACCCGGTGGGAGTATCGGACACCCAGGCCCGGAAACCAGCCCTTGCCTCGGTCATCGTGAACTGGCTTCCCGTGACTGTGGAAGATCGAGCACGCTGCACGTCCCTGCGACCCAATGTGGGCCCGTCCACGCCCCTGTTAGGCACGTCCGTGGTCGGTACTCCCGGCTGGTGGGAATCGTGATGTCCCCCAGTCGCGTCGTGATCGAGAAGAGTGAGCCACTCGGAGGCCGCGGACTCGACGAGTTGTACCAGCAGGTGCTGCGTATCGGTGGCCCCTTGGAGGCCGAGCTGTCGCTAGCAGGTGGCCCGACGACCACCGGCACGCCCGGGCACCGGCAGGCCCCTGTGAGGGGCAAAGGGAACGACCCCGGGAGGCGGGATCCACGGGGTCGTCAAGTCAAGATTCTGTGGTTGCGGGGGACGGATTCGAACCGCCGACCTTCGGGTTATGAGCCCGACGAGCTGCCGCTGCTCCACCCCGCACGCGGAGTGTACACAGGATCGTGACATCCTGCCCGCGACGACACCGTTCCCTCACTGACTTCCGGTGTCGGTGTCCGGGCGCTGCGGCGCCAGCCCCACGACGGCGATGGGCTCGATAGCGTCAGCGGGCGTGAAGCCCATGACCTGGCCGTAGAAGGAGAGCTCTGCCTCGAGCGAGCGCCGGCGATTCGATGCCTGTCGGAAGCCATGGCCCTCCCCCGGGAACAGGAGATACGCGTATGGCACGCGATTGCGCGCGAGAGCCGCGACCAGTTCATCAGCCTGTTCCTTTGGCACGACCTTGTCGTCGGCCCCCTGGAGCACCAGCAGTGGGGTCCGGATCTGGTCGACGAAGTTGATGGGCGACCGTTCGTCGTACACCGCGCTGCCCTCCGGCCAGGGTGCCACCATCAGGTCCAGGTATCGTGACTCGAACTTGTGTGTGTCGCGGGCAAGGGCTCCGAGGTCGCCGACCCCGAAGTAGCTGGCACCTGCGGCGAACCCGGTCCGGAACGTCAGGGCGCACAGCGTCGTGTAGCCGCCCGCGCTGCCCCCGCGGATGCCCACGCGTTCGCCATCGGCCTCACCCTGGGCCACGAGCCAGGCGGCGGCGTTGGTGCAGTCATCGAGATCCGCGATGCCCCAGTTGCCGCGCAGCTCATCACGGTACTCGCGGCCGTATCCGGTGCTGCCACGGTAGTCCACATCCACGACCGCGAAGCCTCGGCTGGTGAAGGACTGGATGGTCCAGTCGAGGCCCTGGCCGGTGTTCGAAGTCGGCCCGCCGTGGGAGATGACCAACAGTGGCGGCAGCGCATCGCTGGGGCCCGACACATCGGGATTGGTCGGCGGATAGTGAAACGCGAATGCAGTCCGGCCATCGGTCGTGGGGAACTCCACGAATCTCGGCACCGAGAGGTATGCCGCGGCCACCGGGAGCGTGCTGGCCTCGCGCAGGCGAACGCTCGTGCCGGTCCGCAGGTCGATGCGCACCACGGCCGATGGTCGCGTCGGGCCGGATGTGATGAGCACGGCGGTCTCGCCCTCGACCGACAGCCCCCGCAGGTCGGTCGCGTCCAGGTCGATCGTCCGGGATGCGCCATCGGCACCCACGATCATCAGTTGGTCTCGACCCCGAGCACGGGCGATGGCGACGGTGCGGCCATCGTCGGTGCAGCCGTGGTATCGCTGCCCGAACACCCACTGGGGACCCGCGAACTCGGCCTCCATCGGTGCGAGGGCATCCACATCCGCCGATCCGGGGCGCCATCGATAGAGGTTCCACCACCCCGAACGGTCCGACGCGAACACGAGACTGCCATCCGGGGACCAGCTTGGATCGACGATCGATTCGCGCGGTCCGCCGGCCACCAGTTCAGAGCCACCGACCGACCCATCCGCATCGATACGACCCACCCATAGCTCGGTGCCGTCCCAGGGCATGTTGGGTCGGTCCCACGACACCCAGCACATCGACCGGCCATCGGGTGAGATGCGAGGGTTGCTGAAGAAGTCGTGACCGTCGACGAGGGTCGAGATGCGGCCGTCGTCGAGGGCGACAGCGACGATGCTGTTGGTCGGTTCTCCCCCATCCCCGCGATGGTCCTCGAGGATGGCCAGCACCCTGGCACGCGGAGCATCGATACGCATGTCCGCGAAACGGGTGCCAGGCACGCCGGTCAGCGGACGTCCCGGGGCGTCGCGATCGATGCGCACCAGCTGACCGTCGCTGAACTCGGAGTGGATGACAAGGCCGTCGGACACGGTCCAGGCCCCCCCGCCGTACTCGTGCACCCGGGATCGCACGTTCGCGGGCGCCGGCGTGAGCTCCACGACCGCGCCATCAGGGGTGATCCGCAGCAGCACGACCCGGCCACCTTCCTCGGGCCGCGACTCCAGGACGTACGTGTCGGAGCCGTCGATCCACGGCTCGGACAGGCCGCGACCACCGGCGACGACGAGGTCCAAGGTCAATGGCGAGGGCCAGGAGCCATAGGGCGCGATCCGGGGTTTGCTCATGGGCGCAGGATAGCGCGGCACATGGCCGGGACCGGGCACCGAAGCGGGGCCGGGTTCAGCGGATCGCGACTGTGACGATGTCGTCACCTGCCTTGTCGGTGAGCACCAGATGACGTATGTCGATATCGGCGGGAACCTCGAACGCCAGGTATCCCGTGCGGGACTCGCCGGCATCCAGGGTGCCCTTGCCCAGCTCCGGCCGAGGAGCGGGTGCCGATGTCCACGGGTGCGGCTCGCCATCGGCATCGACTGTGCGCCAGCGTCGACCGTCATAGCGCATCCGGTCGGTCGCCTGGTAGGTCATGGACACGACGAGCCAGCGCGAGCCCGCGGGCGCCTTGGTGCCTGCGGACCGCACCTGGTATCGAGCCGAGCCGACGGTGACATCGCCCAGGACGCTGTCGCCCTCCGTGACCGGAGCCGCTCGGCCCCTGCCCACTTCGACGGGCTGCCGCCCCGTGACGGGACTCGATGCTGGGGAGGTGCCGGGTGCCGGGCTGACGCCTGGCAGCGGACTGGGCCCAGGCGACGAGCTCGTGCCGGAAGGCGTGGAGACCCCTGCGGACGGCGTCGGGACCGCCGGCAGGATCGACCGGGTCGGCGACCTGGAAGCGGTCGGTGGCGCCGCGACCGCGGAAGGACCGGGGGAGGCTGGACCGACGGTGCCAGACCCGGGCAGCACCCGACCAACGCCCACCAGCAGGACCCCGACGAGGGCAACGCCGCACACCATCAGGAACACGAGCACGAACGCCGAGGGACCCATGAGGTCACCCTGGCGCTCCAGCAATCTGGGGTCCTGATACGGACCACGGGAACGAGACGGTCTGGCCATGTGCCCCCGACCTGCGGCGAGACAGCGTATGTTGCCGTCTCAGGACGCCGGGCGCAGGTGAATGAATCCCTGTCGGGCACGCGGCCCGTGGGTCACTCGCTGGCAACGAGCCTGAGCGCCGCCGAATTGATGCAGTAGCGCAGACCCGTGGGACGTGGCCCATCGTCGAAGACGTGGCCGAGATGGCCGCCGCAGGTGGCGCAGGTGACCTCCGTTCGGGTCGTCAGGAACGACCGATCGGCGTGGTTGGCGACGGCCCCCGACGCGGCTGGCGCGAAGAAGCTCGGCCAGCCCGTGCCCGACTCGAACTTGGTCGCTGACTCGAACAGGTCGCTGTCGCAGGCGGCACATCGATAGACACCCGCCCGGTGCTCATCCCAGAGCGCGCCACTAAACGCACGCTCGGTCCCCTTCTGGCGAAGCACCCGGTACTGCTCCGGCGTCAGCTCGGCCCGCCACTCGTCGTCGGTCTTCTCGCTGAGGTATGTGATCGGCTGGTTGGTCATGCACTGCAGCGTAGCGCCTCCGTGTGACGAGGCGATGACGATCAGCCCTCGGCTCGCGGTCGGTCCCCGGTCAAGAGCTCCCGGAGGGCCGCCAGCTCGGCTTTCACGCCGGCCAGCTCGGCCTCCATGCCGGCCGCCGCGGGATCGACCTCGAGCTCCTTGGCGGACGGGACGAGGATGCTGGCCAGGATGCTGGCCAGGGCACCGATGATGCCCACGCCCGCGAACATGACCACGACGCCGACCTCGCGGCCCAGCACCGTCACGGGATAGAAGTCACCGTAGCCGACGGTGGTGATGGTCACGATGGCCCACCAGAGGGCATCGCCACCCGTCACGATGTTGGCCTCGGGAGAGCGCGACTCGAACTGGAGGATGAGCACGCTCGATGTGGTCAAGACCACGAGCATCGTGAGCAGGGTGATGAAGACCGCGTACTGGCCGCGGTTGTCCACGATGTCCCGGACCAGCTCCGTTTTCGCATTGCCGCGCAGGAGCCGACCCATCCGTGCCAGCCGGCTCAACCGCGCCAGGCGCAGCAGCGCCGTGAACTTGAAGATGCCCAGGCTGGGGATGGATCCGAGCAGGTCCAGCCAGCCTCGCCGGTCGATGAAGTACGCGCGCTTCGGTCTGGCACGGGTGATGTTGACCGTGAAGTCGACGAGGAACACGACACAGATGAGGTTGTCGTAGACCTGGAGGACGTTGAGTGTCGCGGCGTCGACCGGCAACAGCATCAGGACCATGATGGCCAGTGACAGGACCGTCAGGACCAGGATGAAGATGTCGTAGGCGTTGCTGTGGCGCGCCAATGTCGGGTCAGCGCGAGTTGCTGCTGCGGTCGTCACGGTCATCCCCCATGCGTCCTCGGTGCGCCGCAGGCTACAACGTGAGTATCAGGTCAGCGCTGGCAGGACATCGACCTCCGCGCAGGAACGGCAAGGTCGATGTCGGGACGGCAGATCAGGCGAGTGCCCGTGCCTTGGCGGTCTCGAACTCGGCATCCGTGAGGGTACCCGCGTCATGGAGCGCGCTGAGCTTGGCGACCTCGTCGGCGGCCGAAGCGGCAGTCGTGGGAGCAGCGGACGGCAAGGTCACGGAACCGGAATCGGGCGTCGCGGCGCCCCACTGCAGGTCGCCCTCGGTCCGGGGTCGGCTGATGATGTACACGAGCGCTCCGAAGAACGGCACGATGAAGATCACCAGGATCCAGATCGCCTTCCAGCCGCCGGTCAGGTCCGTACGTCGGAAGATGTCCGCGAACACCCGGATGAAGATCCAGATGATCATGAACAGGATATAGAACTCGACCATGTACCAGAAGAAGTCGGCGAAGCTGTTCATCCCTCTCCCTGTCTCGTCGACGGCCGTCTGGTCCGACCCAGGCCTGGATCGCTGAACGAGGCGCATCCGACGACGCCATCATGACGTCCCGACGGCAGAGGCGTGAGCGTGGCGGTCGTCGTGGCGACCGGCATCACCGAACTGGGGTGAATCACGTCACCCGCCGCAGTTCGAGGCTGCGGGCACACCCGCCAGTCGGTCGCTGACCCAGCCGAGGGCGGCCAGCAACGACCCGGGCGTCAGTGACCCGCGGTGGTCGGCGCCGGGTACCACCCGGAGATCGACGGCATCTCCGATGGCGCACAGCCTTGCGACCATGGACCGGGTGCTCTCGATGGGCACGACCTGGTCGGCATCACCCTGGAAGATGAGCTCGGGCACGCTGGTTCGCGTGGCCCCAGGTGTGTTCTCGCGCAGCCGCTCCTGCCATGCCGGCAGTGTCCGCAGGTCCACCACGGTCGGTTGCCGATCGATGGCGACGGAGCATGCCGTGTCCAGTTCCGGCACCAGGGCGCGCGCTGCAGGCGTCAGGACGTTCAGGCCCAGGCCGTAGACCCGGTGCCACGCGGCGATCAGGGTCACGGCCGCCGACCAGGCGTCGGACCCAGCCGCGGCCGATCGGTCAAAGCCGGCGATCGCTTCGAGGTCACCCGCTGGCGCGAACGCCACGGCCCCCAGGACATCGAGCTCGGGCGCCGCGTTCGCCGCCATGTCCGCCGCCCACAACACCGCGTGGCCGCCCTGCGACCCGCCGATGAGCAGGGTCGCCGGTCCTGCACCGGTGTCCGGCATGGTCGACGCGGCTCGAGCTGCGTCGAGGACCGAGTGCCCTTCGCTCACCCCCACGATGTATGGGTGCGGGCCAGGTGTGCCGAGCCCCTCGTAGTCGGTGACCGCGAGCATGAAGCCCTGGTCGAGGAGTGGCAGGACGGTGGTGACCAGGCCATCGGATGACTGTCGTGACGGTGCGCACTGGTCAGCGAGCCCGGTCGTGGCGTGGGCGACCGCGAGCACGGTACGTGGCCGGGCATCGGCTGCTATCGGATCGGCGGACGCGACCATCAATCCAGAGACGCCGACAGGCGAGCCATCCATCCCCGTCGAGCGATAGATGACTGCCCACTTCCGTGCGCCGGCGGGAGCCCGCAGTTCCAGCCGCGCGAGGACTTCCCCGGGGGGACCCGCCGACGTCGGGCCACCTGCGGCATAGAACGAGTCGGGCGCGATGACCGGCAGGGCCGTCGTTATCGTTGGAACGCCCGAGGGCGTAGGCGGTGGGACCTCGGTCGAACCCCCGGCGCGCGACATCACCGGCAGCAGCAGAAGCGTGACAGTCAAGCCCAGGACCGTGACGACCAGGACCGTTCGACCCCGCATGGTCGAGTCAGGCGAGTGCCTTCGCCTTCGCAGCATCGAACTCGGCGGGGGTGAGGGCGCCCGCGTCACGCAGCGCCACGAGCTTGGTGATCTGGTCCGCGGCGGACCTGTCCGAGGCGATCTGGGCGGCGGCGGCGGCCTGCGCCTGCTGCTGCGCGGCGAGCGTCGCCTGCTGCTGAGCGACCGCCTGCTCGTCCATGTCCTGCCGCGTGACTGGGCGCGTGATCATGTACACGATGGCGCCGAAGAACGGGATGATGAACAGCACCAGGATCCAGATGGCCTTCCAGGCCCCGCTCAGGTCGTGTCGACGGAAGATATCCGCGAAGATACGGATGAAGATCCAGATGACCATGAACAGGAAGTAGACGACGATCATCGCCCAGAAGAAATCCGCGAAGCTATTCATTTCACCCCACTCGCAGTGATGGTCCGGTGCGGCCGCACGCCCATGCGGACATCGTCGTTCGGACAGGTCAACGACGGACGTCGTGACGCAGTCAGCAACGGTACTCCCTCGGGGACCCTCCGCGAATCTCCGGATCGTCGTTGATGGATCCGCTCCAGGCGCTCGTGATCACGGCCGCGGGGCTCGCCGCCGGTGCCATCAATACCATCGTCGGCTCGGGCTCGCTGGTCACCTGTCCCACCCTGCTCGCGTTTGGCTATCCACCCCTCGTGGCCAACGTGTCGAACACCGTTGGTCTCGTGCCCGGTGCCATCAGCGGCGCCATCGGATATCGACGCGAGCTCGCGGGGCAGCGGGCGCGCGCGATCCGGCTCGGCGCGGTCGCGGCGCTCGGCGGACTGACCGGCGGCCTCCTGCTGCTCGCCCTCCCTGCGAGCTCCTTCGGACGCATCGTCCCGTGGCTGATCCTGTTCGCGTGCGCTCTCATGGCACTCCAGCCACGCCTGTCCCGGATGATGGCGGCGCGGCGCGACACGGACACCTCGAATCCCGTCGCGCTCGCGGTCGGGGTCTTCCTCACCGGCATCTATGGAGGCTACTTCGGGGCAGCGCAGGGCGTCATCCTCATCGCCCTCCTGGCCATCTTCCTGGCCGATGACCTGCAACGCCTGAATGGCTTGAAGAACGTCCTGGCAGCCATCGTCAACGGCGTCGCTGCGGTCCTGTTCATCCTCGCGGCACCTGTTGACTACGGCGTGGTGGTGCTGCTCGCGATCGGCTCCATAGCGGGCGGCCAGCTCGGCGCATACGTCGGCCGGCGCCTCCCATCGGGCGTGTTCCGGATAGCGGTCATCGGCATGGGCACCATCGTGGCCCTCCGCCTGCTCGTCGGCTGACCGGCAGCGTCCCAGGACCATCGGGCCATGCCGACGCCCCCGGCGATCACCCACACTGCACCGCACACAACCCCACAGGAGTATGCCGAACGTGTACGCACCCATCGACCCAGCGAAGGAACGCATGGAGGACGTTCTGCAGTCCCTGGGGTCCGTCCTCGATGCCAGGATGGCGCGGGAGATCGAGATCCGCCAGCGTGACGGGCGCATCGGGATCCGGGCAACGGTCGTCGAGGGTATCGCCCAGCGGATCGGCGGTACCTGGATCCGGGTGGAACAGGTCCTCACGCACGTTGACCCGGTGCGGTCGCAGGTCGTTGCCAGTGCCCGGGTTCGATTCGGGCACGTGGCCGGATCCCACGAGCGTGCCCTCCGCGCGCTCGGGCGTCTCATCGACGATCGTCGCCTGCGTGATGTCGCGCTCCTGCAGCACCCAGGCACGGACGCGTGGCTCCTGTGGCACCGCGGACCGGCTGACACACAGTTGTCGCTGCTGACGCTCACGGCGGATGACTTGGCGACCCTTCAGGTCGGGGTGCCCGCGGAGCACCAGGCGCCGGCGCACGCCCGCGCCGTGGCGCAGCAACATGCCGCGCCGGCCGCCTCCGGAGCCGGCCATGATCGCGTTCGGGGACAGTGGACGCGCCTCAGGGATGATCTCCCGTTTCGTCAGCGACCCATGACGGGCCCGCGCGATCCGATCCGGGCACGCCCGATGTCGATGCTGATCCCTGCCGGAGCTCCATCAGAAGGTTGACTGCCGGAGCGTCCCCCATGGGCGACGCGGATCCGGTCTTCGTGGGTTGAGATAGACCCGACGCCGACCGACCCTGGCCACCCGTCAGGCAGCCGGAGGCCCGAACTCCATCCCCAACTCGGACTCCATCCAGCGGCGCAGCTGCTGATAGACCATCGGCGCACCGATGAGCGGGCCCAGGTCCAGTGTCCAATCGGCTGGATACAGCAGGAACGGGCGGGTCTGCGCACCACCCAGGCCGCCGTGCGCCCCGATGAGCTCCTCGAACGCCTGGATCTCCTGGGTCTCGGGGTCGAAGCGGCTCACGACGGCGATATCGCCGACGTGCTCGATGGCATCGAGCCGCCGGATGGCTGCCGTGGCGTGCTCGCCATACACCGCGAGCGGGTCCTCGCCGACGATGCGCGACTCATCGAGATAGTTGATGCCCTGCTTGCCGACCACGATGAGACCATGCTCCTCGGAGCGGACCATGAGCAGGCCGATCCCCGGGTGATTGGCGAGCGCGTCCACGAGGTCCGGATAGAGCTCGCCGATCCCCTCCAGAGTCAGGCGCTCGTCGCTGGCGTTGAAGTAGACGAGTGCGAGGTTGCCTCCGGCGACCACGATCAAGTCGGCCGGCTCGGCCCCTGCGTCGTCCGATGTCGAGGCTTCGTCCGAGCTCGCTCCCGTGGTCGTTGACGTGGCTCCGCGTGCCGTGACCTGGGCATCAGCAGGGCCCAGGCCGGCCTGGCCATCCCGCGAGCTGGTGCGGGCAGCAGCACGGGCGATCGAACCGGTGACACCCTTGGTCCTGGACACCTCGCCGACGAACGTGTTGAGCTGGCCCCAGTCCTCGATCTGTGCCGTGGCAGCCGCGACCGACGCACTGCCGCCCATGAGCGACCGGACCACGTCCTGGAGCGTGATCCCGTGCCGCTGCAGGAAGGTCGAGCCCAGGCTCTGACCGTGGTCGGCAAGGACGACGAACCGATATGGACGCGCAGCATCCTTCGACGCCTTGAGCAGGGTCCTGATCTCCCGGTCGACGCCGTCGAGTGCGTCGAGGGATTCGGGTCGCTCCGGGCCACTGTGGTGGGCGATCTCGTCGTAGTCCGTGTAATCCATGTACACCACGGGCGTGCCACGCAGCATCTCCTGGACGACCAGGGACGTACCCAGTGACCGCAGCGCGACATTGGTGGCGGCGCGCACCCAGGGGTAGGGGAATCCCCGGTGCATCCGCGGCACGATGCCGGCCCGGGCCTGGCGTCGGGACTGGATGTTCTCCTTGACCACCTCGGCCAGGTAGCGCCCGATCATGTTCAGGTAGTTGTAGGGGCTGACGAAGAACCAGGCGTAGGCGTCGCTCTCGCCAAGTCCGCGCTCCTTGACCTTGATGGTTGACATCACGAGGAACGCCCGCGAGCCGTCACCGGTGAAGATGTTGCTGATGCTCGCGCCACCAGGGCTGAGCAGACCCTCTCCGTTGGAGATGCGCTGCTCGATGTCGGTCGCGTCCTCGGGGTGGTTGGCGACCATCAGGCGCCTGGCCTTCTTCTCCCACCACCGGAAGTTGGGGATGCCGTCGTTGTTGCCGTGCAGGATGCCGGCCTGACTGGCAGGCGTCGTGGATGGCAGCAGTGCGTCCCAATGACCCAGGCGGTGGGTGCCTGACCTGATCCAGCGCGCGATCTCCGGCACCCGGCCCGCACGCAGCGAGTGCGACAGGACATCGTGGGACAGTCCGTCGAGCTGGATGATGACCAGCCCGGGCTCGTCGGTGTGAGTGACGTCCGCCCGGCGGCTGGCCAATGTCCGGACGAGGGCCCCGTAGTAGGAATCGTCCTCGTTGAGGCCGAACAGAAGCCCGATGGCGCCAGCGATGAAGCCGAACACGAAGGACACGATGAGCGCGCCGCTCAGTCCGCCACCGACCGTCACAGCGGGCACGAACGGGTCCAGCAACCAGATGACGACAGCCTGGAACAGCAGTGTCAGCACGACGAGGGCCACGATCGATCGACTCATCACGAGTGTCAGCAGCACTGGCCGCACCAGCAGGTTCAGGGCGGAGATGAACAGCACCGCGACCAGGCCGCCGCCGACCTCGTTGATGTCCAGCTGCGGCAGCAGCCACGCCGTGATATTGAACGCGACGACGCCGGCTACCAGCGCGACGATGGCACGCCTGATGAGCGCAGTTCGACCGAGTCGCCAGGTCCACAGCAGCTCGATCTGCGTGCGATACAGGTTCAGGATCCGTCCCACGAGTCCAGCCTCATCCTTCCTTCGACGTGGCCCGGCATCGCCAGTGGGTCGTCCTCCCAGGCGCTCGCGCGAGGTCACCCGCCGCGCCGCAGTCATCCGCCGCGCCGCAGTCATCATGACCGACATCCGAAGCCGCGTGTCATCCGATCCGGGCGATCCGGTGCCCGGAGAGCGCTGTCAGTGCGCGTCGATCGACGTCATCCTGGCGCGAACCACGAGCTCCACGACGGATCGCGGCAGGGGCTCGGCGGGTGTGAACTGAAGGGTGCCTTTCGCGGTGGCGAACGCACCGAGCGCGTCGCGATGCTCCTCGATGAGCGTGCCGCTCATCGGATAGAAGGCGCAGTGGTGCGCGAATGCGCCGTACGCGACCAACGCCTTGTCCCGGTAGCGAAAAGCGGGCATCCCGTAGCTGATCGCCTCCTCCGCATCCGGCGCGATCAGCGCGATGGTCTCGCGGAGCGACTGCAGCGCTGCTCGCTGGCCTGGCGCGAGGGCGGCGAGCATCCGGTCCACGCGCTGGGTGACTGTCTCGGTATCGGGCATCATCGACCTCCAGGCTCTCTTCGGGCCAGTATCCTCGATGGATGCACCCAGCTGGACGATCGCTGGATACCGCGACACCCCTGCTCCGGCGCATCAACGTGCCGTTCCTGGGCTCGCTGGCCATCATCGTGGGTGCCTACGTCGTCGCGATATCGATGCTCCGGTTGGTCATCGTTGACACCGACGTCGCCGCGACACTGTCGGCGATGGTCATCGGGGCCGGCCCACGGGTACAGCGTGAGCTGGAGCAGCGCGTGCCGCGCTCGCGCGTGGCCCTCGTCTCGTACGACGGCTACAGCATCCGGTGGTGGGTCCTCGTGGTCGGTGGCGCCGTCGCCATCTGGCTGGCGGAAAGCGCTCGGATCCTGATCGAGGTTCGCGGCGGGCCAGCCATGGCCGTATCGGCGAGTGCTCGAGACGCGCTGGCGTTGCTGCCGGTCGCCGCGGCGTTCGGCGTTGGCATCCTGTCGGGAGCCCGGAGCAACCGCTGGCCATTCCTGGTCGCGAGCCTCGCCATCGTCAGCGGTCACCTGGTCGGTATCACGACGTCCGATACGGTGGTGTCGATCGCCACCGACCGGGGCACTGCGGGCGTCGTGTGCCAGCCCGGGGTTCCCGGGTCCGGGGCGAGCGCGCCACTCTACGGATCGTCAGAGGTCGACGGCGCACCCTGCACCGACGCGCCACCCGATCCGATCGATGCCCTGTTCGGGCCCGGCCTGGCCGGTCAGCTGCTCGCCGACGAACTGCCGATCCTCGTCCTGAGCGGCATGGTCGCCATGTGGTGGGGTTCCCGGACGCGGTCCGCGTTCTACCTGGGACACGTCGCGGGCATGCTCGATGACGCCGACCGGGCAGCGCTCATGGCGCTGGCAGAAGACGAGGGACGCCGCCGCCACGGTTGAACTGGCCGTGTGCATCTCGCCGCCCTCGTGACGGCGCGCCGCCATCCGGCGGGATCCTCGGGCTCGCCGGATCCTCGGGCGAAGCGACCCCGATCGGGGTAGGGTCCGGGGATGCGCGCGTGCCAGGAGGACGCGTCAGCACACTCGGTCCAGCCGTGTGGCCGGGTGGCGCTGAAACGGATCCGCGTCCCACAGCCTCATGCTTCCTGTGGATGATCGCGCCATGGCCCGGGCCCTGGCGCGTGGGGATAAGGTCGCCTTCGGGCACCTGGTGGACCTGTACACCGATGAGGTGTTCCGGATCTGCTATCGGGTCCTGGGGTCGATCGAAGAGGCAGAGGACGCTGTCCAGGAGACGTTCGTGCTGGCCTATCGGGCCGTTCGTTCCTATCGCGGAGAGGGACCACCGGGCGCCTGGCTGGCGCGCATCGCCATCCGGGAATGCTGGCGACGCGGCAAGTCGACCTCCCGGAGGGTGGCGCTGACCCAGCCACTCGATGAGGTCATCGAGGCAACGACGCCTGACCGCGCTGACGTCGCCCGGGAGGTGATCGCTGCCGAAGAGCGCGCCGAGGTCCGTCGCGCCCTCACGGAGTTGCCCGAGCCCTACCGCGAGGTCGTGTCGTTGCGATTCCTGGGTGACCGATCGCTGGCCGACATCGCCGCGGTGACCGGTCACCCGGAGGCGACCGTCAAGACGCACTTGTATCGCGGACTCGAGCGACTGCGGACCATCATGCGGGACGAGCCACGATGAGCGGCTTCTCCCCAGGGCCGCCTCCCGACCACGATCGGGACGGCTCCATCGATGCCCTGGCCCATGACCCGGTCGCCGGCCCGGTCGTGGCGCGTCTGGACCGGTTCCGATCGGACACGACCGTCGAGGTGCCCGGCGACCTGGCCGGGCGCGTCCGGCAGCGCATCGCATCGGAACCGACGGCGTCCGGGGCGGGTTGGCTGCCGCGCTGGTCTGCCGCGAGGGGCCCGGTTCCTGGAGCGATGGGCGGGCGGGTCTCGACGTTCGTGTTGGTCGCGGCCGTGGTGCTCGCGTTCGCTGTGGTGGGTCTCGCTGGTGCCCTGCTGCTGCGCCCATCCGACGGTGGCACGGTGCCCGCCGGCTCGGCGCCGGTCCTGGTGACCTCGCCGACACCCGGGTCTGCCTCCACGCCAGCTGCCTCGCCGACACCACTCGTCTCGCCGACACGACTCGTCTCGCCGACGCCGCTCGTCTCGCCGACCGCCGTCCCCGTGTCGCGGTCGGGCAAGCCCGATACGACGGCACGCCCGAGTGCCACGCGATCGGTTCCGAACGCCCACAGGGCGACTCGCGCGGACGCCGCGAGGGGTGCCACCTGGGGAGGTCCGACGAAACACACCGGGTCGACGGCCCAACGAGGTGACAGC
>JBBSOS010000021.1:0-14500 GCA_038259505.1 Candidatus Limnocylindrales bacterium
ACCAGCGCAGCTCCACGATCCCGCAGCAGGTCGTGTACCGCATCGTCCTCCCAGGAGGCGTGCTGGAGGTCCATGGCCAGTTGCAGGTGCACGGGCCACGCGTCCAGGAGACGCGCCAGCGCGTCGTCGTCCCGGGCAGTCGTGGCATCGACGCGAAACAGCACGCAGCGCAGGCGTTCGCCGAACGGTCGATAAGCGGTCGTGAGCCAGGGCACGCTGTCGGCCGCGCCGCCCCGGAACGCGCGCCAACTGGCACCTCGCTGCGCCTTGACCACGAACCGGAACGTCCGGGGCGTCGCCGCGAGCCACGTCTCGATAGCCTTCGGGCTCGGCTGACGATAGAACGTGTTGTTGAGCTCGACCGTGTTGAGTCGCCCGGCATAGGTGGCCAGCAGGTCGCGGTCGCGGGTGCCCGGTGGGTAGAAGCGTGGCACCCAGTCCGGGTAGGCGAAACCGGACGTGCCGACGTACAACTGGCCTGCGTTGGAGCCCATGATGACGGCCAGCCTAGCGCGTCATACCCTGGACGGCTGATGCAGTTCCCTGACCCGATGAAGCACGCCGGTTCGCGGGCCCAGGACCAGGGCGAGTGCGAACCAGAGCGTCTCGACCATGACGATGGTGGCGCCCGCGGCGACGTTCCAGTAGAAGCTGAGATAGAGCCCGAGCACCACGGATGCCACCGCGAGAGCGACGGCCGACAGCAGCAGCCGGTCGAACCGGGTGACGAGGAGCTGGGCGGTCGCGGCAGGCGTCACCAGCATGGCCACGACGAGGATGATGCCCACGGCCTGGATACCGACCACGATGGTCACGCCCAGGAGTGCCAGGAGCAGGTACTCCAGCGCGCCGACCCTCAGCCCGGATGCAGCCGCGCCGAGCGGATCGAAGGTCGCATAGAGCAACTCCTTGCGCAGCAGCCCGACCACGGCGAGCACGATCACGCCCAGCGCCGCGATGCCCAGGAGGTCTGCCTGGGAGATGCCCAGGACGTTGCCTAGCAGGTAGCCCAGCAGGTCACCGGTGTATCCCGTGACCGTCGAGAGGAGCATCACGCCGAAGGCGAACGTGCCCGCGAACAGGACGCCCACGGAGGTATCGAAACGCAGGCCGCTCCGGCGGGCCACCCATCCGATGGCGATGGCCGTGCCCACGGCCGCGAGCGAACCGCCGATGACCAGGGGCATGCCCGCGATGAACGCGATGACGAGTCCCGGGAAGGCCGCATGGCTGACCGCATCCCCGATGAAGGCGAGTCCCTTGAGCACCACGAACACGCCCATCACGGCGCACACGATGCCGACCATGAGTCCTGCCAGCATGCCCCGCTGCATGAACCCGTAGGCCATCGGGCCGGTGATGAGGTCCAGGATGTTCACGAGCGCGCTCCATCGTGGAAGTGCTGCTCGCGGCCGGGTGCCTGGTCATGGTGGTGGGCGTCGTCGAGGGCCACGGCGGTGCCACCCTCGCCCTGGAGGATGAGCACGTGCCCGCCATAGGTCTCGGCCAGAAGGCGCTGGTCGAGGACCAGGTTGGCCGGCCCCACGGCGATGACCCGGGTGTTGATGAGTGCCGCCTGGTGTAACCGCTGGGCCGCGCACAGCAGGTCGTGGGTCGACGCCACGACCGTCCGGCCGAGGCGTGCCTGTGCCTCGAGCACATCCATCAGGTCCTCCTGGGTCGTGGCATCCACCCCGGTCACCGGCTCATCGAGCAGGAACAGCTCCGGCTCGGCGGCGAGTGCGCGGGCCAGGAACACGCGGCGGCGCTGACCGCCCGAGAGGGCTCCTATCTGCCGACCCCGCAGCTCGGTCATGTGGACGGTCTCGAGGGCATCGTCGACGTGCTCCCGGTCGAGCGCGGTCGGCCGTCGCCCGATGCCGATGAGTGGATAGCGACCCATCATCACGACATCGGCGACCGCCACGGGGAAGGCCCAGTCGACGACCTCGGCCTGGGGCAGGTACGCGACCCGTTTGGCGGCCGCGCCAACGGGCAGGCCCAGGACCCTGACCTGCCCCGACCGGGGTCGCAGCAAGCCAGCCATGAGCTTGAGCAGGGTGCTCTTGCCTGCTCCGTTGGGACCCACGACCGCGAGCAGCGAGCCCCGCGCCACCTCCAGCCGGATGCCGCTGAGGGCGAGGCGCTCGCCGTAGCCGGCCGAGACGTCGACGAGCGAGATCGCCGGGCCCGGACCGCTCATCGGAGCGCGTCGGCGATGCGCTCGATGTCGAAGCTCATCATGCCCAGATACGTGTCCGCTGGAGCTGCGCCGAGGGAATCCGTATACAGGTCCGTGACGACGTTGGTGACACCGGCTTCCTCCGCGAGCGTCTGGGCCAGGGCCGGGTTGAACTGCGCCTCGCCGAAGACGGCCTTGACACCGCTCGCCTTCACCGTGTCCACGAGTGCGGCGAGGTCACCGGCGTTCGGCTCCGCTCCGACATTACGGAGGATCACGCCCACCAGCTCGAAGCCAAAGTGGCGCGCCAGGTATGGGAACGCGTCATGGAACGTGACGAGCTTCCGGTCCGCCACGGGGATGGTCGCCACGATCGCCTGCAGCCGCGTGTCCAGCGCCTCGATCTGAGTCACGTATGCGCGGCCATTCGCGTCGTACTCCGCGGCGTGGGCAGGATCGGCGCTGCTCAGGCCACCCACGATGGCCGGCACGTAGTACTGGGCCACGAGCGTCGGGTCGAGCCAGAAGTGCGGGTTCGGCTCGCCATCGGTGGTCAGCGTCGGGATGCCCGCGCCGAGGACGACCTGGGGCGTGGCACCGCCCGTCCCGGACTCGAGCAGGCGCTGCAGGAAATCGTCCAGGCCGGCGCCGTTGGACACGATGAGGTCGGCCGCGGCCAGCAACTGGATATCGCCGGGACGCGGTTCGTAGTCCTCCGGCCCGACCCCGGCGGGGATGATGGAGACCACGTCGGCGTGCTCGCGCGCCACGTTGCGCACCATGTCCGCGAACACGGTCGTGGTGGTCACGACCGTGATGGCTCCCGTCGCCGGACTGGGTATGGGGAGGGACATCGGGGCGGCGGCTTCCGGCGACTGGGCGACGGCTCCCCGGCCGCCGACGGCGAGCATGGCCAGGGCCACCAGCGACGACACGACCCATCTCGCGACGACGCTCGCCTGCATCTTGGTAGCGGGACTGTGTCTCATCGAACGCTGGGCATGTCGCACCGTCATGAGGCTCCTGCAGGGATGATCAGTTGGTGTGCGGACGGCAGCGGGGGCAGCGTCCGTAGAGTTCCAGGCGGTGGCTGTCGATGGAGTAGCCGGTGTGCCGCTCGATCTCATCCAGGGCCAGTTGGAGCCCATGGTCCTCGACCTCCCGGGCGCGTCCGCAGGAGGAGCACACGACGTGATGGTGGTGTGCCGGTTCGCACGTCACATATGCATGCTCACCCTCAGGGAGGTCCAACCGTTCGAGCAGCTTGAGCTCCGTGAGCAACTCGAGGGCCCGGAAGATGGTCGCGCGTCCGATGGCCAGGCGGCGGGTCCGCGCATCGCCGATGAGGTCAGCCGCGGTGAAGTGGCCCTCGCGGGCCGCGATGAGCTCCGCGACCTCCCGCCGGGGTCCCGTGAGCCGGTACCCTGCATCGTCCAGGGCTGCGATCATGGGGGCTGCCTGTACCATGCGCCAGATGATAGCGTATCTCATCAATGGGTCGGCATGTTCCGCTGGAACAGGACCCGTCGACCGATCGATGAGTTCGCGAACACGACGCCACCGACGATGAGCGCGGAGCCCACGATCTCCGCCGGATGGAGTTGCTCGCCGAGGACGACGACGCCGAGCGTGATGCCCACGATGGGGATCACATAGGTGACCAGCGAGGTCCTCGTGGCGCCCCAGGCACGGACCAGGAAGAAGAACAGGATGTAGCCGATCCCCGACCCGAGCGCTCCGAGCCAGGCGACTGCGAACCATGACGAGGGTCCCGGCGGCCACGCGATGATGCCACCCGCCGGGCGCTCGAACAGGAGGGCCATCGTGGCGCACATCACGAGGGACCAGACGACCTGCGCAGTGGCGATCTCGATGGCGGTCGCTGCGCGCGGGCCGACGACCGGATCGGGGACCAGGGGATGGCCGGTGATCCGGTGGCGCGCATAGACCGTGCCGACGGCATACAGCAAGGCACCTGCCGCGATCGCCAGTTCGCCCACGAGCGTCGCCGTGGCACTGGCCTGGGGCCCGCCGTCGAGATTGGGTGACGCCAGCAGCACCGCCCCTCCGAAGCCAACCAGCAGGCCCACCACGCGGTTCAGGGTGATGGGTTCGTCGTGGAGCACGAACGCCGCGATGACGATGGTGAACAGGGGCACGAGGCCGTTGAAGATGCTGGCCAACGCGGACGAGGTGGATCGCTCTCCCCAGGCGATGAGCATGAGGGGCAGCGCCACGTTGGTCAGGGCGAGGATCGCGAAGCGCCTGCTGGTCGTCGTCCCGGTCGGGAATCGGCCGCCACTGAGGCGCAGGGCGACCAACAGGAAGGCCGCGGCGATGCCCAGGCGCCACGTCACCAGCGTCAGGGGTCCCATCCCGGCATCGAGCCCGATCTTGATGAACAGGAACGACGAGCCCCAGATGATGGCCAGCGACAGGAATGTGGCCCATGCGAGCGCGTCCCGGTCGCGCATCGCGGAACCTCGTCCTGTCACCTGCACCTCGGGTCATCCGGGCCCCGGTCCGCCCATGGCCGGATCACCCCGTCGGGCCTAGCATGTCACGCATGTCGTCCCTCGACCCACGCGAGGCGACGGCGACCCGATGAATCGCCAGGATGGCCGTCGTCGATGTGACGTTCGAGGCCTGATCGGCCCCGGACCTATACTCCCATGGGGTATCGATCTCGCGCCCGGAGAGCCATGGTGGACCCAGTGACGACATGAGTCATCAGCACGCCCGGGCTGGAGGGTCCGCTGCGGGAGCCGACCGTCGCCCGTTGGCACTCGTGCTCCTGATCAGCGTCAGCATCCTCGTGGTCGAGGTCGTCGGCGGCCTGGCGTCGAACAGTCTCGCGCTCCTTGCCGATGCCGGTCACGTGCTGACCGACATCACGGGCCTCGTGCTGGCCCTGGGCGCGATCCGTCTGGCGGACCGTCCCGCTTCCGGTACCCGCACCTACGGCTGGTATCGGGCGGAGGTCCTCGCCGCGGGCGCCAACGCACTGCTGCTCATCGGTCTCGCCGCGTTCCTGCTGTTCGAGTCGTATCAACGGCTGAACCAGCCGACGGAGGTGGCGAGCGGCCTCATGCTCGGCGTCGCCATCATGGGTGCCGCGGGCAACCTGGTGTCACTGTGGCTGTTACGGACCGCTGGCCAGCGCAGCCTGACGCTGCGGGGTGCGTATCTCGAGGTCCTCGGCGACCTGCTCGCCTCCGTGGCGGTCATCGTCGCCGCGGTCGTCGTGGCCCTGACTGGAGCGGACATCGCCGACGCGGTCGCATCGGCGCTCATCGGCCTGCTCATCCTGCCGCGTGCCGTCTCCCTTCTTCGCGAGTCGGCAGAGGTGCTCCTGGAGGCCGTGCCTCGGGGCCTGCGCATGGACGATGTCCGGAGCCACCTGCTGGGCGCCGCGGGTGTGGACGACGTGCACGACCTGCACGCATGGACCATCACCAGCGGCCAGCCGGTGATCTCGGCGCACGTGGTGCTGGCGCCCGGAGCCGACCCTGGCCGCGTCCTCGACGAGGTCTGCCGTTGCCTCTCGGCCGACTTCGACATCGAGCATTCGACCATCCAGCTCGAGACATCCGATCGCCGTCGCCTGGAGGAAACAGCCCACCCGTAGCACCACGGGACGCGATCCGACCGACCCTGGCCGGAACATCGCGCCAGTGCCTGTCCGGTCAGCTGGCGATGTAGGCCGCGAGATGCTGCCCGGTGACGGTGGAGCGTGCCGCCACCAGGTCGGCCGGCGTGCCCTCGAACACGATCCGGCCGCCATCGTGGCCGGCACCGGGTCCGAGATCGATGATCCAGTCGGCATGCGCCATGACCGCCTGGTGATGCTCGACGACGATGACCGACGTGCCGGCGTCGACGAGCCGGTCCAGCAGCCCGAGCAACTGCTCGACGTCGGCAAGGTGCAGGCCGCTGGTGGGTTCGTCGAGGATATAGACGCCGCCCGTGCCGGCCATGTGCGTGGCCAGTTTCAACCGCTGCCGCTCACCGCCCGACAGCGTGGGCAGGGGCTGCCCCAGGCTGATGTAGCCAAGGCCCACGTCGCGCAGGCGTACGAGGATGCGGTGGGCGGCCGGCGACCGCGCATCGCCGCCACCGAAGAACGTCTCGGCCTCGGTCACCGACATCGCCAGGATCTCGCTGATGTCGTGACCGCCGAACCTGTACTCCAGCACCTCAGCCCCGAATCGTCGTCCCTCACACACCTCGCAGGGGATCGCGACGCCAGCCATCATGGCCAGGTCGGTGTAGACGACGCCGGCTCCGTTGCAGTTGGGGCAGGCGCCCTCCGAGTTGGCACTGAACAGGGACGCCTTGACGCCGTTGGCCTTGGCGAACGCCGTCCGGATCGGATCGAGCAGGCCAGTGTATGTCGCCGGGTTGCTGCGTCGCGAACCCTTGATCGCCCCCTGGTCGACCGTCGCCACGCCATCCCGGCCCGACACCGAGCCGTGGATGAGCGAGGTCTTGCCCGAGCCGGCCACGCCCGTCACCACCACGAGGACGCCCAGGGGGACATCGACATCGACGTCCTGCAGGTTGTGGGTATCGGCCCCGCGTACCTCCAGCACGCCCGATGGGGTCCGCACCGAGGGCTTCAGCGAGGCCCGGTCGTCGAGATGACGGCCGGTGGTGGTGCCACTGGCCCGCAGTCCCTCGACGGTGCCCTCGTACGTCACTTCGCCACCGCTGGCACCGGCGCCGGGACCGAGGTCCACGACGTGGTCGCCGATCACGATCATCTCCGGTTTGTGCTCCACCACGAGCACGGTGTTGCCCTTGTCGCGCAATCGCAGCAGCAGCTCGTTCATGCGCGCGATGTCGTGGGGGTGCAGGCCGACGGTCGGCTCGTCGAAGATGTACGTGACATCGGTCAGGGACGAGCCAAGATGGCGGACCATGCGGGTGCGCTGCGACTCGCCCCCCGACAACGTGCCAGAGGAGCGCTCCAGGGACAGGTAGCCGAGGCCGATCTCCACGAATGAATCGAGCGTCTCGCGCAGTGCGACGAGGAGCGGCGACACGGATGGCTCATCGACGCCGCTCACCCACGCGGCGAGATCGCTGATCTGCATCCTGCAGGCATCGGCGATGTTGATTCCCCCGATGCGTGATGATCGCGCGCCCTCGTTGAGCCGGGTGCCCTCGCAGTCGGGGCAGGAGCTGAAGGTGACCGCCCGCTCCACGAACACGCGGATGTGTGGCTGGAGCGACTCCACCTCCTTGGACAGGAAGGACCGCTGGATCCGGGGGACCAGGCCCTCGTACGTGACGTTGATGCCCTCGACCTTGATGCGCGTCGGCTCCCGGAAGAGAAGGTCCTGGAGCTCCCGCTTGGTGAACGCCCGGATGGGCTTGTCCGGGTCGAAGTAGCCGCAACCGCGGTAGATCCGGCCATACCAGCCGTCCATGGTGTAGCCCGGGATGGTCAGCGCACCTTCGTTGATCGACTTGCTCTCGTCGTACAGCTGGGCACGATCCATGTCGGTGACCGAGCCCATGCCCTCGCAGCGCGGACACATGCCACCGGTGATGGTGAAGCTCCGTCGTTCCTTCGTGGTAGCGGCCCCGCGCTCGATGGTGATGGAGCCGGCGCCAGAGGCCGAGGCGATGTTGAACGAGAAGGCCTGGGACGAGCCGATATGGGGCTGCCCCAGGCGACTGAACAGGATCCGCAGCATCGCGTTGGCATCGGTGGCGGTGCCAACCGTGGATCGCACGTTGGCGCCCATCCGCTCCTGGTCGACGATGATCGCCGTCGTCAGTCCTTCCAGCAGGTCGACCTCGGGCCGTGCGGACCCGGGCATGAACGCCTGCAGGAAGGCGCTGTACGTCTCGTTGATGAGGCGCTGCGATTCCGCGGCGATGGTGCCGAAGACCAGGGAACTCTTGCCCGAGCCGGAGACGCCCGTGAACACCGTCAGCCGGCGCTTCGGGATCACGATGCTGACGTCCTTCAGGTTGTTGACGCGAGCGCCATGCACGCGGATCAGGTCGTGGCTGTCCGCAGGGTGCAGCGCCGTCGACCCCTCGTGCGTCCTGGTCACCGTGTCCATCGCTGCTCCATCCATGTGCTCGGATCTGGTCCGCGCCCACCGAGCCGACCGGTGCACGCTGTGCTGACCGGTTCGATCGGTACGCTCGAGTCTGCGCTATCGACGCACTCGCGGCTGCATCCCGTCGTCCCGACTCGCGAACGCGTTCATCCGCTGGCGGTGCTCCCGCGTACAGGATGGTATGCAGCCAGCCCAGGCGCTCCCGTCAGTCGTCGCACCGCCCCGATCGCACCTGTTCATGGGTGCCCTCGCAGGCATCATCGCGGCCATCGTGGCGTTGGCGGTCGGCGAGTTGGTCGCGGCGTTCATCGACCGAGCGGCCTCGCCCATCGTGGTGGTCGGCGGCACGTTCATCGACGCTACCCCGGAGTGGCTCAAGTCCTTTGCCATCGCCACGTTCGGTGAGCGTGACAAGGACGCGCTGCTGGCGGGTATCGGTGGCACGCTGCTGGTGGGCGCCGCGCTGCTGGGTATGATCGCCACGCGCTGGCGGGTCATCGGCTGGCTGGGTGTCGCGGGCCTGGGTGTCGTGGGCGCGATCGCTGCGCTCACCCGACCGACCGGCATGCCCATCGATACCCTGCCCTCGATCGCCGGCGCGGCAGTCGGCATCGTTGCCCTGACCCTGCTGCTGCCGGCTACTGGCGTCCCGAGCGACGCCAGTGACACCCGCCGCCGCTTCCTCGCCACCTCCGCTGCCTTCGTGGCGCTGGCGGCCGTCGCATCGGTCGCCGCCCGCTTCCTCGCACCCAGCGTGGACACCGCGACGAGCCTTGTGGTGCCCGTGCCGGCCTCGGCCGCAGGACCACTTCCGGTCGGCGTCGACCAGGGCATCACGGACCAGACGCCCTTCATCACATCAGCCGATCGCTTCTACCGCGTCGACACGGCGCTGGTCATCCCCGCCATCGACGTCGCCACGTGGACGCTGCGGATCCACGGCATGGTCGATCACGAGATGACCCTGACCATGGACCAGCTACTCGCACGGCCGACCATCGAACGGGTCATCACGCTGAGTTGCGTCTCCAATCCCGTCGGTGGCCCGTATGTCGGCAACGCCACCTGGGTCGGTGTCCCGCTCCGGGACCTGCTCGACGAGGCTGGCGCGCAGGCCGGCGCCGATCAGCTCGTGTCCCGCTCGGTCGACGGCATGACCATCGGCACGCCCACGAGCGCCGTCATGGACGGTCGTGACGCGATGATCGCGGTGGCCATGAACGGCCAGCCGTTGCCGCCGGTGCACGGCTATCCCGCGAGGATGCTGGTGCCCGGGCTCTTCGGCTATGTGTCGGCCACGAAGTGGCTGCAGGAGCTGGAACTCACCACGTTCGACGCCTACGACGCGTACTGGGTCCAGCGTGGCTGGGTCCAGGAGGCACCGGTCATCACCATGTCGCGTATCGACACGCCGCGGCCGCTGGGCCGGGTGTCCGCCGGGACGATCACCGTGGCGGGCGTGGCGTGGGCGCAGCATCGGGGCATCAAGGCGGTCGAGGTCCGCGCCGATGGCGGCGACTGGATGGCCGCCCAGTTGGCCGCGGTGCCGTCGGACGATACCTGGCGCCAGTGGTCGCTCGCGTGGGATGCGTCGCCGGGGACGCATCGCCTGGAGGTCCGCGCCACGGATGGCACCGGAACGGTGCAGACCGAGGAGCGCGCAGACCCATTCCCATCGGGTGCCACCGGTTGGTACTCGACCGTCTTCACGGTCGTCGAGGCGTGATCGCCGTGATCGCGCCCACGGCCGTCAAGTCCGAAGCAGGGACGGACCGATCTCCCTGCACCGTCCATCCACACAGTCAGGGGTAGAGGTATGTCTCGACGACACGCATTCCTGGGCGTCATCGCCGCAGGATCCATCTTCATGGGCGCCACGGGCGCCGCGGCACAGTCGCCCGACGCGAGCATGGGCGCGATGATGTCATCGCCGCCCATGTCCATGACCGAGCCCTTCGGTGATGCCTGCAGCGCAGTCCCGGCCGATGGCGCCGGCAGCTTCGCGGGCATGGCCGCAGTGCCGGTCGCCACCGCTGCGAGCGCCAATCCGCTCCTGTCCACCCTGGTCCAGGCCGTCACGGCTGCCGGTCTCGTGGACACCCTCAACAGCGCCACGGACATCACCGTGTTCGCGCCCACGAACGATGCATTCACGGCACTCGACCCCGCCACCCTGGCGGCCGCGATGGCCGATCCCACGGGTCTCCTGACCCAGGTCCTGACCTATCACGTGGTGCCCGGCCGCATCGCGCCCGACGCGCTCATCGGCACCCACACCACCCTCCAGGGCAGTGACCTGACCATCTCGGCGATGGGCGACGTCTTCGACGTCAACGACGCCCACATCATCTGTGGCAACGTGCAGACCGCCAATGCGACGGTCTACATCATCGACGGCGTGCTCCTGCCGCCGGCCGATGGCGCCATGGCCTCCCCCGACATGATGGCCTCCCCGATGGCCTCCACCGCCCCCTGACCGAGCCGCTACGGCTCATGGGTCGCCGCACGGAGCGGCGACCCGACCCTCCTCGGCGACGGCGTCCGACCTGCTGTGACCCAGCGGTGTCGGACGTCGCCGTCTAGACTCAGGATCATGGATCAGACGCCGGACACTCGACCGTATTCGCCCGGCCTCGCAGGCGTCATTGCGGGGGAGACGACGATCGCCCTGGTGGATGGTGAGGCGGGCCGGTTGCTGTACCGCGGCTATCCCATCGTGGAGCTCGTCCGCGCAGGGTCGTACGCCCAGGTCGCGGAGCTCCTCTGGACCGGTGACTGGCCGGCGTCGGCGCACCTGGCCTGTCGGCCGCTCTCCGAACGGACCCTGGCCTCGATCCGCAACCTGCCGTCCACGTCACACCCCATGGACGCACTCCGGACCGCGGTCTCGACATGGGGCGCCGAGCAGCCGCCCACTTGGCCCCCGACCGTGGACCAGGCGCGCGAGCTCACCGCAATGGCACCCACGGCACTGGCCGCGTTCGCGCGGATCCGCGCCGGCAAGGAGCCGCTGCAGCCCGATCCGGGGCTGGGCACCGCCGACGGTTTCCTGTACCTGCTCAACGGGAGCATGCCGGAGGCTGCCGCGACACGTGCGCTGGATGCCTACTTCGTCGTCGCCGCGGAACATGGGTTCAACGCCTCCACCTTCACGGCGCGCGTCATCACGGCGACCCGCTCCGACATCGCGAGCGCCGTGTGCGGTGCCATCGGCGCCCTGAAGGGCCCCCTTCACGGTGGCGCGCCGACCGAGGTCGTGAGCCAACTGCATGAGATCGGCTCCCCCGAACGGGCGGAGCAGTGGATCGATGAGGCGCTCGACCGCAAGGAGAAGCTGATGGGCTTCGGGCACCGCGTCTATCGTGCCTACGATCCGCGTGCTGCGGCCCTGCGGGAGGTGGCCGAGGGCCAGGCGAACATGGCGGACTGGCTCCGCCTCGCTGTCGTGGTCGAGGACATCGCGCTCCGCAAGCTGGCCGAGCGGTACCCCGACCGTCCCCTCAAGACGAACGTCGAGTACTACACCGCGGCGGTGCTCCAGGGTGTCGCCCTGCCGCCCGACCTGTTCCCTGCCACGTTCGCGCTGGCGCGACACGCCGGCTGGACCGCGCACGTCCTCGAGCAGGCGGCCGTGGACAAGATCATCCGCCCGGACGTGCGCTACATCGGCGCCGCCGAGCGCCACCTCGAGGCGACACCAGCAGGCTGACGCGCGTCAGTCCCGGCCGCTCTGCGCGGGTGCCGCGGCGAGTGTCGAGCGCCACCAGGCGATGGTCCGACGCAGTCCCTCGTCGAAGGGCATCCGCGCGTCGAATCCGAACGCCTCGCGTGCCCGGGTCGTGTCGAGGGCCCGGCGAGGCTGCCCATCCGGCTTCGTCGGATCCCAGGCGAGCTTGCCCTGGTAGCCCACCAACTCGCAGATCCGCTCCGCGAGCTCCCGGATGGTCATCTCCTGGCCGACGCCCAGGTTCACGGGCTCAGGCGAGTCCAGCCTGGCCGCAGCGAGCACCACCCCCCGCGCGGCATCGTCGACGTACAGGAACTCGCGCGAGGCGGAGCCCGTGCCCCACACCGACACCTCGGCGGCTCCTCGCTCGTGGGCATCGACGACCTTGCGGATGAGTGCCGGGATGACGTGCGATGACGCCCGATCGAAGTCGTCGCCTGGCCCATAGAGGTTCACCGGGATGACGTACAGCGCGTCGAAGCCGTACTCGTCGCGATATGCCTGCGACTGGACCAGCAGCATCTTCTTGGCCAGCCCGTAGGGCGCGTTCGTCTCCTCCGGGTAGCCGTCCCAGAGCGACTCCTCCTTGAACGGCAGGGGCGTCAGCCTGGGATAGGAACAGACCGGTCGGGCGCGACACCGTCGGGCCCCGACGCACGCCGGGAGATCGCTACCCAGCCGCGCGGATCGTTGCATCCAACGCCTGTTGGAACAGGACAGGGTCGACCCGGAAGTCCCACCGGCTTCGCGGCAAGGGCTGCCTGGGGGCGATCCCCTCACCCAGGAGGTAGCCGTACCGGAGCCCAGCCGCGCCAACCAGCGTGGCGTAGTAGGCCATCGGGTGGCTGTCCGGCACCAGCTCCAGGACGGCTGTGCCCGGTCGACAGAACGCCAGGTCTGCCAGCCCGGCCCCGTGTCCGCCGACCACGACGGCCGCCTCGGCGAACGCATGCCGGGGGTCCTCCTCTGCACCAGCATCGAACGTCTCGAAGCCATGGCTCTCGAGGAGCGGCCATAGTTCCTCGAAGTTGCTGATGCGTCGATGCCCCGACCGGGGGACGTAGAGACGGCGTGTCGGTGTGCGTGCCGGCACGCTGAGGCGGTCGTGCAGGAACGCTGCGACCCACGGCGGGTAGTTGCGTCGACCGGCCGGGTAGCTGGGCAGGATCGACAGGTCGGCGCGGACGGCCATCCCCGCCACAGCGTAGATCCGGCGCTCCCGTGGGATGCCCAGCTCGTCCAGCAAGTGGATCGCCCGTCGGTTTGGGACGGCGCAGTAGATATGGTCAGCAGCTGCGAGCGAGACGCCGGCGCGTTCCAGCAGGTCGAGCCTGGGCAAAGCGTCCATCAGGAAGTGCCCGTAGTTGATGGTCGCGTGGTCCGACGCAAGTGACACGAGCGTGCCCTGCAGCCGCTTGACCGGCATCGGATGTCTGCGTTTGAGGCCCTGTGGAAAGCCGTGCCAGAAGGACAGGTCCGGGAGGAGGTATCCGTCGTCGGTGACCACCAGCCCGTCGGGACCCACGATGGACACGTGTGATGCGTGCAGGACGCCAAGCTCCGGGATGTCCTCGACCCGGGTCGCGAAGTCGATCGAGCGGGGTCCATGCTGCACGGGCCCTGGCAGAGCGACCGTCTCCGTGGGTCGGACCAGGTCCCAGTGTGACCCGGTGGTGCTCACGAACGCGGCGGTGGTCAATGACCGGCCCGGCCGGACCCTGACCCGGGGCGGACGCAGCCGGAGGCGCACGAGGGTGCGGTCGCGCAGGCGCTGGAGCGTGGACGTGGGGGGCATGGGTCCGGGTTGATACCTGGGAGGCAACCGGTCAGGAGCTGGTCGCGAGCACGGACTCGGTCGGGACGCTCATCTCCTGGTCGGGTGGCTGACGGCGGGGTCCGTCCTCCGACCAGAACTGTTCCCGATACAGCCGGGCATAGACGCCATCTCGTGCGAGCAACTCCAGGTGGGTCCCCCGCTCCACGATGTGTCCCCGCTGGTACACGAGGATGAGGTCGGCGCGCAGGATGGTCGACAATCGGTGCGCGATGGCGAGCGTCGTGCGACCGGCCATGGTCCGTTCGATGGCCGCCTGGATGAGCCGCTCGCTGACCGTGTCCAAGGCACTCGTCGCCTCGTCCAGGATGAGGATCCGGGGGTCCTTGAGCAGCACGCGTGCGAGCGCGATGCGCTGCTTCTCGCCACCTGACAGCTTGTAGCCGCGTTCACCGACGACCGTGTCGTAGCCATCGGGCAGCTCCATGATCCGGTCATGGATGGCGGCCATCTGGGCGGCCTGGTGGAGCTCGGGCTCCGTGGCGTCCGGGCGCGCATACAGCAGGTTCACGCGGACGGTGCTGTGGAACAGATACGTCTCCTGGGTCACGACGCCGATGACGTCACCCAGGCTGGCCTGCGTGACCCCGCGGACGTCGATGCCGTCGATCTCCACGGCGCCCTCGTCGACGTCGTACAGCCGGGGGACCAGGTAGGTGGTCGTGGTCTTGCCGGACCCC
>JBBSOS010000022.1:0-14500 GCA_038259505.1 Candidatus Limnocylindrales bacterium
GAGCGGGCCGCCGGCGGTGCCGCGGACGAACTACGGCTCTCCGGTGGAGGTGCCCGGAGCGCCCTCTGGAACCAGGTCAAGGCGTCGGTCACGGGCCGAACACTAAGCGTCCTCGCGACGCTCGACTCCGGAGTCCTGGGAGCCGCGCTGATGGGCATGGTCGCGGCCGGGATCGAGCCAGACCTGGTGTCAGCCGCCGACCGGCGCACGGCAGTGGCATCCGGGGTCGACCCGGAGCCCGGTGCATTCCAGCGACTGGACGACCTGTACGGCGTCTACCGGGACACATATGCGGCACTCGGACCGATATTCCCTCGACTGACGACCTGACGACGACCGATCGATGGGTGAAGGATGCGTTCGCTACAGAAGCTCGTCGACCGACACCGTTGGGACGATTCCGACGACGCTCCGCGCAAGGGCGGCGTCGAGGGTCACGAACGCGTCTGCCTGGAGCTGCGCCAGCGCGATGTACTCGGCGTCGTAGGTCGAGGCCCAACCGAGTCGATCGGCCAGTTCCCAGGCACGCCGCCGCAGGACAGCGTCGCCCAGGAGTCTGATGGGCATCTTTCCGACGCGTGCCAGCCGATCTCGCGCAACGTTGCCTTCGATCTCGCCCCGGTAGATCGATTCATGCAGCAGCGACTGGGTCTGGGGACCGGAGGAGCGTTGGCGCCAGGAGTTGGTGCTGTCCTGCCACGTGCGATCCCGCGGCCACCAGGTGGAGGACAGCTCTGGCATCGACGACGAACCGGGTCATGGGTCACCTCATGACGGACGAGGACGCGATAGCTGCCGGACCGTCGGGAGAGGCGACGCCTCCTCCAGTCGCCTCGAACCTGGGGACGACGTCGACCGAACCGTATCACCCGAGCGAGCGTCGAAGCCCTCGCGGCGCACCCGTCGGGCGGGTCGGATGGGCCCCCGGAGAGGAGCGCCCGATCCTCCCGCGACCGTGCCCTATCGCCGCGGGCGCCGCGCCAGCGGGACGGCGACGAGGAGGCCACCGACTCCCACGACACCAGCCAGGAGGATGAGCTGGTCCAGGGCGCCCGGGCCCCCGGTCGGCGGCGGTGTATGAGTGGCGCCCGATGACGGCCTGGGCTCCGGCGGTGGTGTCGAGCGCGGCGTCGGCGTTGCTGACGCGGCGGGTTCGGGTGCGATGGTCGCCGATCCTGACGGTACCGGCTCCGTCGTGAACTCGTGGGCGCCGATGTCCGGGGCATATCCCTGGGGCACCAGCACACCGTCCACATCGACCGCGCCGAGGGTCCCCAGGTCCATGGGCCGGACGGCATCGATGGCAGGACTGCCGGGACGCAGCCGCAGGTCGCCGGCCCTCGGGTCCACGAGTCGGGGATCGACCATGCGAGACGTCGGGGCCAGCTCGTACTTCACCAAGGGGCTGCCATCGGTGGCCCAGTAGATGTTGTCACCCTCGTTGAAGCCGTCGTTGCAGGTGGCCACGTCCTGCTCTGCCCACAGGATGTTGCCGGTGAGCTGGAGGTCGTCCGGGGCCACGTCGTGGGAGCACATCAGGGCGTTCGAACCGGCACCTGTCAGCACCGACGTGTTGTGGACGATGCGCGTGTCACCCACCGGCCCGTACCGCGAGCCCAGGCCGTGGATCACCGCGAACGTGGAACCCCGCAGCGACGAATGATCCGCGTTGTAAACGATGAGCGTGTCATCGGTTCGTGGGTCGCCGAGTTCCACGAAGTCATGGTTGTCGCGGGACTGGTTGTGGCTGATGACGTTGTGCTTGCCGCCATACACCGAGATGGCCGAGCCGTCGCGACCGCCGAAGAACGGGGAGCACGTGTCGCTGCCGGATATCCGGTTGCGGGCGACCAGGTTGTGGTCGCCCTGGAGATCGATGGCGATGGCGCCCGAGTCGGAGGTCGGGACGTTGCTCTTCATGGAGTTGTCCCGGAAGTCACTGTCCACGACCTGGTGATAGCTGGCACCGCGCGCGATGCGCACCCCGGTGTACAGCTCGGTGGCCAGGACGCGCCTGATGATGCCGTGCCGGCTGCCATCGTCGACGTAGATGCCGTAGCGAACACCTGCCGGTTGGCGGTCGCAGGCCAGGTCGTGGGTCGGTGGATCGGCGCGGACCCGGATGTCCTCGATGATGAACCACGATCCCGTGACCAGGATGTCCCGGTACGAGTCCTCGACCATCGGTCGAGCACCCGTGCCATAGGCACCGATGGTGATGGGCGACGCCTCGGTCCCCGACCAGCGGACGAGCAGCGGACCTCGCCACCGACAGTCACGACGCAACAGCAGGCTGTCGCCTGGCCGGAGCCGCGTCCGGTTGGCGCGTTCCAGCGTGCGCCATGCGGTCCCGGGGTTGCGGCCGTTGGCGCCGTCCCGACCCTCGACGCAGTCGACGTGAAAGGCTCGACCGGCCGGGGCCCTCGCTGCCGAGACGTCAGACCGCCCAGCAGCGACCGGCGAGGATTCGGCGGCGGCCGCACTTCCTGTCAGGACGCCCACGAGGGCGCCCGATATGAACAGGATGGCGGCGAGGGTGCCTGCCGCTCTGCGAGCGGTCCGGTTCAGTGCGCTGGCTCGACCGTCCCGACCGGGATCGACTGCCGGACCGGTACGCCCGGATCGGTGGCCACCGTGGCCCCGGGCGCGACCTCGCCCGAGATCGCGGCGCGGACGAACCCGCGGAACAGCGGATGCGGTCGATCGGGACGACTCTTGAACTCGGGATGGAACTGGCTGGCCACGAACCAGGGGTGATCACGCAACTCGACGATCTCGACCAGTCGTCCATCCGGCGACTGCCCGGAGATGAGCATGCCGGCCGACTCCAACGCCTCGCGATACTGGTTGTTGACCTCGAAACGGTGGCGATGCCGCTCGTAGATGACCTCTGTCCCGTAGGCGGCCTCGGCCCTGGAGCCGGCCGTGAGGCGCGCCGGATAGAGGCCCAGGCGCATGCTGCCTCCCTTGTCCTCCACGTCGCGCTGGTCGGGCATCAGGTCGATGACCGGGGCATCGGTGAACAGGTCGAACTCGGTGGAGTTGGCGTCCCGCTCCCCGACCACATCCCGAGCGAACTCGATGACGCCGCATTGGAGCCCCAGGCAGAGGCCCAGATACGGGACCCTGTGCTCACGGGCATAGCGCGCCGCCACGACCTTGCCCTCGATGCCGCGATGGCCGAAACCGCCCGGCACCAGGATACCCGCGACACCGCTGAGTCGCCCCTCGACGTCGTCCGCGGTCAATCGCTCCGAGTCGACCCAGCGCACGTTGATGGTCCGCTCTTCTGCCCACCCGGCATGCCGGAGTGCCTCGGTCACCGACAGGTACGCGTCCGGCAGCTCGATGTACTTGCCGACGAGCGCGATCTCGAGCACGGGCTTGGGTCGCTTGATGCGCTCCACGAGCGCCGTCCAGGCGGTCAGGTCCGCCGGCCCGGCCATCGATGTCAGGCCCAGTTCACGGACCACGAGGTCACCCAGGCCGAACGATTCGAACAGCAGTGGCACTTCGTAGATGGTGTCCACGGTCGCGCACGGGATGACGGCGTCACGTGCGACGTCACAGAAGAGCGCGATCTTGTCGCGCAGGTCGTCAGCGACGGGCAGGTCACTGCGAGCCACGATGACATCCGGCTGGATGCCGATGCTGCGCAACTCCTTGACGGAGTGCTGGGTCGGCTTGGTCTTGAGCTCCCCGGTCGCGGCCAGCGCCGGCAGCAGCGTCACGTGCACGTAGAGCACGTTGCCGCGACCGACGTCCTTGCGCATCTGGCGGATGGCCTCGAGGAATGGCAGCGACTCGATGTCACCGACCGTGCCACCCACCTCCACGATGACCACATCCGAACGCCCGTCACGCACCACCCGACCGATGCGCTCCTTGATCTCGTTGGTGATGTGGGGGATGACCTGCACGGTGCCGCCCAGGTAGTCGCCGCGGCGCTCCTTGGCGATCACCGCCTGGTAGATGCGCCCGGTCGTCACGTTCGACGACTGGGTCAGGTTCTCGTCGATGAAGCGTTCGTAGTGGCCCAGGTCGAGGTCGGTCTCGGCACCATCATCGGTCACGAACACTTCGCCGTGCTGGTAGGGCGACATGGTGCCCGGATCGACATTGATGTATGGATCGAGCTTGAGGATGGAGACGGAGAGGCCTCGGCTCTTGAGCAGTCGACCGATGCTCGCAGCCGTGATGCCCTTGCCCAGCGACGACGTGACGCCGCCGGTCACGAAGACATACTTCGCCACTCGTTGATCCTCCCGGGGTTTCTTCGATGCTAGCGGAAACCCGGCCGCGGGGCAACGCGCAGTGCGGCGGAGACGGCCGCGCGCTCGATGGAGACGGCCGCGCGCTCGATGCTGACGACCCGACCGGCGACACTCGGTGCCGGGCCGCATCCGCCGGCCACAGCGGGGATCACGTGCACGGTCGATGCGGTCATGACCGGCGTATCCAGGCCGGCGCGTTGCCCGTCGACGAAGATGTTGATGAAGGGTCGGATCCGGGGACCCGGCTCGCACAGGCGGTCGCGCATGCCCGGCCAGCGCTGGTCCAGTTGCTCGATGACCGCCCCGATCGTGTCGCAGTCGAGGTCAAGGTGCCGCGTCATATCCGGGAACAGCTCGCCCAGGGAGCGAGGCAGCAGCACGGTCGCCATTCGCCGGACGCTCAGCCGTCCATCGCGGCCGTCTCCACGGAGGAGATGCCGGGCAGATGCGAGGCCAGGAGGCGCCAGGTATCGCCGTCGTCGTGGCTGGCGTACAACTGGCCCGTGCTGGTCCCGAAGTAGATGCTCGCCGGGTCGCCCTGGTCGGTCGCCATGGCTTCGCGCAGCACACCGACCCAGGCGTCTGCCTGGGGCAGGCCGGACGATCGCCGCTCCCAGGTCGCGCCATCGTTCGTGGTTCGCCACACGGCCATGCTGCCGTCGGGCACGTATCGGCCCTGGTCCGATCCATTGAGGGGTATGACGTAGGCGGTCGCGGGTCGCCGCGGGTGGACCACCATCGGGAAGCCGAACTCCGATGGCAGGCCGTTGGTGATCTCGAGCCATGATCCGCCACCATCGTCCGACCGATAGACGCCGCAGTGGTTCTGCTGGAACAGGACCTCGGGACGGTCCGGATGACGCACCAGCTTGTGCACACATTGGCCGGTCTCGGGGTGCTCGTCGGGCAGGTAGCACGCACGCACCCCCTGGTTCTGGGCGACCCAGGTCCGACCGCCATCCCGGGTATGGAACGTCCCGACCGACGAGATGCCCACCCACATGCGGTCTGAATCGGTCGGATGGGGGACGATGGAATGCAGGATGAGGCCGCCGTTGCCAGGCTGCCAGTCAGGGGTCGTTGGGTGCTCCCGAAGGCCCGCCACGTGCTCCCAGTTCGCCCCGCCATCGAGGCTCCGGAACAGGCCGGCGGGTTCCACGCCCGCGAAGAGCGCGCCGTGGGCGGCCGTGATGTTCCAGACCCGGGTCACGGCTGGCTGGTCGTCACCGAAGGTCAGTCCCGCGCTCGATTGGGTC
Organism: Candidatus Limnocylindrales bacterium; assembly: GCA_038259505.1. GTDB lineage: Bacteria > Chloroflexota > Limnocylindria > Limnocylindrales > CSP1-4 > JAFMJV01. Next base: position 5,531 of record JBBSOS010000022.1, read on the forward strand.
CAGATCGCACCACGGTCGGTGCTCCGCCACACCGTGGGCCCGAACCAGGGACTGCCCGCGGCCGCGAGCAGTGTCCCTTGCGCGGGGTCCCAGGCAAGGTGCTGGATGGCCATGGTGCCGCAGAACGGGCCCCCGATCCGGACCCCATCGGCGGCCGGATCGACCACGAAGGCACCCTTCCGGGTGCCCACCAGGACCATGTGCTTCGTCGTCATGCACACACGATACCGCGACAGCGCGCGGGGCCGCGCCGGACCATCGGAGGCTCGTGAACCGCTTCTGAGCGATGTCCCCGGACGGGCGCGAGTGTCCGACTGGTTGGTGACACCTCATCGCCGCTGTCGTCGTCGCTATCATCGGCACCACGCGCTGCCTGCGTGCGAGGAACGGAGGTCGCGTCCGGCATGCCGCCGGCGACCATGCATGACCGATCTGGAGAGAGACGCGCATGACCGACGATGACCCCGGTGGTGGCGCCCCGACAGGGCCTGCCGAGGCCCTTGATGTCACGGTCGACGGGGACGCCCCCCTGGCCGTGACCCTGCCTCCGGGCGCGTTCTTCCGAAGCATGCGCATGCCCAGCCTCCCCTTCGTGGTGGCGTTCCTGGGTGTCACGCTCGCAGTCCTCGTCGTGCTCGCAGCGGGCCACGCGCTGTTCGTGTTCGCGCTCGGCATCGCCCTCTCGTTCTTCCTGGTGCCGGTCGTGAACGCCCTCGTCCGCCACGGGGTGCCGCGCATCGGGGCAAGCATCCTGGTGGTCGCCGTGTGCGTCATCGTGACGCTGGTGGTGCTCATCGGCGGCACGGCCATCCTGCTCGAGCAGGGCCAGGCGTTCCTCACGGCGCTGCCATCGATGCTCGACAGCATCCAGGCGTCGTATCAGTCGATGGACCTGCCGTCCTGGCTGACCAGCGCGGTGAGCGGGATCACGAACGCGATCCAGGACACCATCAACGCCACGAACTGGGGGACCGTGGTCGTCGGCTTCATCCAGGGCTTCCTGGGCATCATCGGCACCCTGTTCGCGTTCCTGTTGCTGCCGTTCTTCACCTTCTATCTCATCAAGGACCAGCCGGCGATGGCGCGGAACTTCTACCGCCAGGTGCCGACGCCCTGGCGGAACGATGTCGAGTTCGCCATCTCGACCTTCATCACCGACTTCGCGACGTACTTCAAGGCCGAACTCCTCGTCGGCGCGATCATGGGCGTGGCGGTCGCCATCGGCATGACGGTCATCGGTCTCATCGTTGGTGGGGCACTGGGCAGCTTCGCCCTGCTCCTGGGACTCATCGCGTTCGTGATGGAGCTGCTGCCCCAGATCGGGCCCATCATCAGTTACATCCCGGCGCTCCTCATCGCGCTCGCCATCTCGCCCGTCGCGGTGGCACTGGTGAGCGTCTTCTACTTCATCGCGTTCAACATCGAAGGGTCCGTCCTGGTGCCCACCTTCGAGGGGCGCATGATCTCGTTCCACGGAGCGACCGTGCTGCTGCTCATCACCATCGGCTTCGCCCTGGCCGGCATCATCGGGGCGATCGTCGCGCTGCCGGTGGCGTCCATCATCCGGGACCTGTTCGCGCACTTCTTCCAGAAGGCGCAGCGCGACAGCGTGGTCCTCGCGGATGCGGGAAGCGCGTCCCGTGACGTGCAGGCGCTCGGACCCGAGGTCATCACGGTGGCCGACGGGGCCGCGTCGGGTGCCGCGCCCGCCTGAGAGCCCGTGGCCCTGCTTGCGCGAACAGCGGGTCGAGGGACATGAGTCAGGCTTGGATCGTCGCTATCGGTCAGGTGCCTGTTCGGCGTACCGGGCGGGTACACGCGCGGGTACACGGTCGCACGCCCGGAGTCCGACTCTGCGCCCTCGGCCGCACGCCCGTCGTACCCGGTCACCGGGTGATCGGACCGGCCGGCGCACCCTCAGGCGCCTCGATCGGATCCCCTGCGTGGACATGTGTCGCGCTGGATGGGACGATCGCGCGCTCAACGGGTCGATCATGCGCTGACCGGCTCGAATGACCCAGGGAGCCGAGTCCCGCGGGGCCGATCCCAAGCCTGGACGGTCCGATCACCCGCTCGGCGGGCAGGACGCGCCGGCGACCTGATCCGATCGCGCTGTCCGTCATCCGAGGCGGGTGATGCGCCACGGACCGAGCCCCGCTACGATCGCGCTGAGAGGATCACAGCCACACACATAAGAGGTCCGCATGCGTCCGTTCCAACATGTCCTGCGCGCGTCCATCGCGGCGGCACTCCTGGTCAGCATGGCGGGGATCGCGTCGGCGCAATCGCCCGCCGCTTCGGCCGGGACCCCGACCCTCGCAGGGACCGGCTGGGACCTCGTCTCCACCGGCAGCGGCGGCACCCAGACGCCCGTGCCCGAGGGTGTCACCGCGACGCTCCAGATCGACGGTGTCCTCGCCGGCGGCAGCACCGGCTGCAACCAGTACCTGGCGCCCGTCACGAGCATGGACCCGGGCCTCACGTTCGGGGAGATCGCCACCACCCTCAAGGCCTGCCCCGAGCCCCAGCAGTCATTCGAGCAGCAGTACCTCGCGGCACTCAAGACAGTCACCGACTACAGCATCTCCGATCAGACCCTGAGCCTGGCCGATGCAGCCGGTGACGCAGTCCTCGTGTTCCAGGCTGGCGCTCCAGCGACCCTCGAGGGTTCCTGGGTCGTGACCGGCTACAACAACGGCAACGAGGGTGTGGAGACGCCCCCCGATGGCAGCGGCCTGACCGCGGACTTCGGAGCGAACGGCTCGGTCTCGGGCAACGGCGGCTGCAATCAGTTCAACGGTGGCTATAGCCACACCGACACCACCATCGCCATCGGACCCCTGATGTCCACCATGATGTCCTGCGGCGATGCGGCCGATACCCTGGAGCAGCAGTATCTCGCGGCACTCCAGAACGCGACCGTGTGGTCCATCACCAACGGCACGCTCGAACTCCGCGATGACGGCGGCGCGCTCCAGGTCTCGTTCGCGCGACCCTGACGGTCGTCGACGGCGACCGCCGCGACACGGGCGACTCAAATCCCCCGGCCATCGGCCGGGGGACCTTCGCTGTCGCCCGCCGGCAGACGCTGGATAGCCGCGCGGAGGGCGCCCAGCCGTGACTCCAGGTCGTCAGCAAGCGCCACCAACTCACCGTGAGTGGTCGGTGACCCAGGGTCACCTCCGGTCGTGACGCTCGGCTCGGCCGGCCGCTCGGTCACCGTCTGCAGGAAGCTGTGAGCGAGGTATGCGGAGAGCACGCCGATGAGCGTGAGGCCTGCCCAGAACATGAGCACCGCGGCCGTCCGTCCGCCCATCGTGACCGGGTAGTTGTCCCCGTAGCCCACGGTCGTGATGCTCACGAAGGCCCACCACACGGCATCGCCACCGGACGTGATGTTGGCACCCGGCGCGTACTGCTCGAACCACAGCACCAGCATGCTCCCGAACTCCACCACGATGATGACCAGGAACAGCACCAACTGGAGCGCCGTGGATGCCCGGTCCCGCCGCAGCGTGGCGAAGATCTCGCTGGGGCGATAGGTGCGCAGGAGGCGCCACGCGCGCAGCAACCGGAACAGCCGCAGGATGGGGAACACGACGGGCAGGCTTCCCAGGAGGTCGACCCAGCCCCGTTCGTGGATGAAGTACTGGCGCCGCGGACGGGACGACAGCAGATGCAGGACGAAGTCCGCCATGAACACGACCGTCACCGGCACGTCCATGAACAGCGCGATCTGCTTCGTGCCCTGTGGCACCCCGGGGCCGTAGGCGAGATACAGGTTGACCAGCGACAGGATCGAGAGCAGCCCGATGAAGATCTCATAGCCGGGCCGGCGGATCGGCGGGGGCAGCCGCTTCCGGTTGGAGGCCAGGACGGATCGGGCGGGTGGATCAGTGCTCACTCTGCGCGATCGTACCGACTTTCATGCCGTTCGGACGATGCGTGGTCCACTATCCTGCTGTCCAATGGCGAGGAGCGGGCACTATGACCGCGCCGGGGACACTGAATGAGCGCTGCCGGCCTCCACACGCTCAGGACTCCGCCGCTCTGGTCGGCGCCCGCCGATCCACGCCTGAACACACAGCGGCATCCCCCCATCGACCAGCGAGGATACGTCCCATGGCCACTCGACCCGACACCCACGCGCGAACGGTGCTGCCGATCCCGGATCGCGCGTACGCAGGCGAGGTCCTGTACGACGCCAAGGACCCGGAGTCGAAGTTCCCGCCCATCACGCCACTCCGGCCGCCGGATGGGGCACCCAACGTGCTCATCGTGCTCATCGATGATGTCGGATTCGGCGCATCGAGCGCATTCGGTGGACCGTGCCGGACGCCGAACTTCGATGCCATCGCCGCAGATGCTGCCCGATTCACCCGCTTCCACACCACGGCCCTGTGCTCACCGACACGCCAGGCATTGCTCACCGGCCGCAACCACCACTCGGTCGGCATGGGTGGCATCACCGAGATCGCGACCTCCGCACCGGGCTATAGCTCCATGCGACCCAACACCAAGGCACCCCTCGCCGAGACGCTGAAACTCAACGGCTACTCCACGGCCCAGTTCGGCAAGTGCCATGAGGTCCCGGTGTGGGAGACCAGCCCCATGGGTCCCTTCGACCGCTGGCCGGCCGGCGGTGGTGGCTTCGAGTACTTCTACGGCTTCATCGGTGGCGAGGACAACCAGTGGGATCCCGCGCTCTATGAGGGGTTGACCCCGGTCGAGCCGCCGAGGACGCCGGAACAGGGCTATCACCTCACCGAGGACCTCGCCGACCACGCCGTCAACTGGGTCCGCCAGCAGAAGGCGCTCATGCCCGACAAGCCCTTCTTCATGTACTTCGCACCGGGGGCCACACATGCCCCCCATCACGTGCCCAGGGAGTGGATCGACAAGTACCGCGGCGAGTTCGCCCATGGCTGGGACCAGCAGCGCGAGATCACGTTCGCCCGCCAGCAGGAGCTGGGCGTCATCGGCCCCGATGCGGAGCTGACGCCGCGCCACGCGGAGATCCCGGCCTGGGACGACATGGACCCGCAGCTCAAGCCGGTGCTGGAGCGCGAGATGGAGGTCTACGCGGGGTTCATGGAGCACACCGACCACCAGGTCGGACGGGTCATCGATGCCATCAAGGACCTGGGCGTCTATGACGACACCCTCGTGTACGTGATCATCGGTGACAACGGCGCCTCGGCGGAGGGCACGCTCCAGGGTGCCTTCAACGAGATGGCCAACTTCAACGGCATGGGCGCCCTCGAGACCACCGACTTCATGCTGTCCAAGGTCGATGAGTTCGGCTCACCGTCCTCCTACAACCATTTCGCCGTCGGCTGGGCGTGGGCGATGGACACCCCCTACCAGTGGACCAAGCAGGTGGCGTCGCACTGGGGTGGCACCCGCAACGGCACCATCGTCCGCTACCCGCGGCTGATCAGCGACAAGGGCGGAATCAGGAACCAGTTCTGCCATGTCATCGACGTCGCACCGACGATCCTGGAGGTCGCCGGCATCCCGGAGCCGACCTTCGTGCATGGTGTCCAGCAGAGCCCCTACGAGGGCACCAGCATGGCGTATGCCTTCGGCGATGCCGCGCAGCCCGAGCGTCACGATGTCCAGTACTTCGAGATGTTCGGCAACCGGGGCATCTACTCCCGCGGCTGGAGTGCCGTGACCAAGCACCGGACACCGTGGGTCATGACCGGCCAGGACATGGTGGCGTTCGATGACGATGTGTGGGAGCTGTACGACGGCAGCACGGACTGGACGCAGGCCCACGACCTGTCCAAGGAGATGCCCGACAAGCTGCACGAGCTCCAGCGGCAGTTCCTCATCGAGGCGACCCGCTACAACGTGCTGCCCCTCGACGACCGGCAGGTCGAGCGGCTCCTGCCGGAGGTGGCTGGGCGTCCGACGCTCATCCACGGCGACTCGCAGCTCCTGTTCGGGGGCATGGGCCGCCTGTCCGAGAACAGCGTCGTGAGCATCAAGAACAAGTCGTTCTCGGTGACCGCCAACCTCGTCGTGCCCGATGGCGGGGCACAGGGCACGATCATCGCCCAGGGCGGCCGGTTCGGTGGCTGGGCGCTGTATGCCCACGAGGGCGCCGCGAAGTTCGTCTACAACGTGCTGGGCATCCACGAGTTCCCGGTGGTCGCCTCCGAGCCCATCCCGTCCGGCGCCCACCAGGTGCGCATGGAGTTCGCATATGCGGGCGGCGGCCTGGGCAAGGGCGGCGCGGTGACCCTCTACTACGATGGCGACGCCGTCGGCGCAGGTGCGGTGCCGTTCACACAGCCACTGGTGTTCTCGGCTGATGAGACGACGGACGTCGGCTACGAGAGTGGCACCGCGGTGAGCTCGGACGTGACGCCCGCCACCAGCCGCTTCAACGGCACCGTCGAGTGGGTCCAGATCGACCTTGGCGATGACAACCACGACCATCTCATCGACCCCGAGGACCGCCTCAAGATCGTCATGGCCCGCCAGTGACAGCGGGACGAGGAGTGACCGAAGCATGACCATCCCCTTCAAGGGAACCATCAGCATCGATGTCCGCGACTCGGTGCCGGATTGGGCGCCCTATACCCAGCCGACGGCACCCGACGGTGCCCCGAGCGTGCTGTATGTCGTCCTGGATGATGTCGGGTTCTCGGCCATGGAGCCGTGGGGCGGGCTCATCGAGACGCCCAACATCAAGCGCCTCGCTGCCCAGGGCCTGACCTACACCAACTGGCATACCACGGCACTCTGTTCGCCGACGCGGTCGAGCCTGCTCACAGGTCGTAACCACACCACGAATGGCATGGCCTGCATCGCGGAGGCGACCACCGGCTTCCCGGGTTCCAATGGTCACATCCCGTTCGAGTCCGCGACCATCGCGGAGGTGCTCGGCGAGCGCGGCTGGAACACCTACATGCTGGGCAAGTGGCACCTCGTCGCCGCCGACGAGATGAACATGGCCTCGACCAAGCGCAATTGGCCGGTCGGCCGTGGCTTCGAGCGTTACTACGGCTTCCTGGGCGGCGAGACCAACCAGTGGTATCCGGACCTGGTGTACGACAACCACTATCAGGAGCAGCCGTCGCTGCCGTCGTCGCCCGAGGAGTGGGCGGACGGCAAGGTGGACTACCACCTCACCGAGGACTTGACCGACCGGGCCATCGGTTTCATCCGGGATGCCAAGGTGGTCGCACCAGACAAGCCCTTCTTCATGTACTTCTGCCCGGGCGCCGCCCACGCCCCGCACCACGCCCCCAAGGAGTGGATCGACAAGTACAAGGGCACGTTCGACATGGGCTACGACAAGTACCGGGAGCTGGTGTTCCAGCGCCAGCTGGCCATGGGCATCATGCCCCCAGGCACCGAGCTGACGCCCGCCAACCCGTATGCCCAGGAGACGAGCCTCGAGGGCAAGCCCTGGAATCCGGTGGATGTCACCCGTCCATGGGACACCCTGTCTGCCGAGGAGCAGGCACTGTTCGCGCGCATGGCGGAGGTCTACGCCGGCTTCCTGTCCCACACGGACCATCACATCGGCCGGCTGCTGGACTACCTCGAGGAGTCTGGCCAACTGGACAACACCATCGTGGTGCTTGTGTCAGACAACGGCGCGTCTGGCGAGGGCGGGCCGAACGGCTCCGTCAACGAGAACAAGTTCTTCAACGGTATCCCCGACAACATCGAGGACAACCTGCCGTTCCTGGACAAGCTGGGCAGCCCCGAGACGTACAACCACTACCCCACCGGCTGGGCATGGGCGTTCAACACGCCATTCAAGATGTGGAAGCGCTACAACTTCGAGGGTGGTATCGCGGATCCGCTCGTCATCTCGTGGCCGAAGGGCATGTCGGCTCGGGGCGAGATCCGACATCAGTACAACCACGCCACGGACATCGTTCCCACCATCTACGACTGTCTGGGTGTTGACATGCCCCAGGTCGTCAAGGGCTTCACCCAGATCCCGCTCGAGGGCCAGAGCTTCCGCTACTCGTTCGATGCCGCCGACGCACCGACGGAGAAGGAGACCGGCTTCTTCACGATGCTCGGCTCTCGCGCCATCTGGCACAAGGGCTGGAAGGCGACCACGGTCCACCCCACGATCGCCGGCTGGGGCCACTTCGAGGACGACCGCTGGGAGCTGTACGACACGACCACCGACAGGTCTGAGATGCACGATCTGGCGGCGCAGCACCCGGACAGGGTGAAGGAGCTGGAAGCGCTCTGGTTCTACGAGGCGGGCCGATTCAACGGCCTGCCGCTGGAGGACCGGACCCCGGTCGAGGTCCTCACCACCATGCGTCCCCAGATGTCACCGCCACGCGACCGATACATCTACTACCCGGGCTGCGCGGAGGTCCCGGAAGCGGCAGCCGTCAACATCCGCAATCGGTCGTACACCATCGCTGCGGAGGTCGACGTCGCGACCCCGGAAGCGGCCGGTGTCCTGTTCTCGCACGGTGCCCGTTTCGGGGGTCACTCGCTCTACATCAAGGACGGCAACCTCAAGTACGCGTACAACTTCGTGGGCATGATCGCCCAGGAGGTCGTGTCGTCGGTGGCCGTGCCGACCGGCAAGCACATCCTGTCCGCCGCCTTCGAGCGAGAGGGCACGGACATGCCGACCCACGGCACCCTCACCCTGTACATCGACGACAAGTCGGTCGGCTCCGGTCAGATCAAGACCCAGCCGGGCAACTTCTCGCTGGTCGGTGAAGGCCTCAACGTCGGCCGCGACCCGGGAGAGCCGGTGGCTGCCGACTACGCCGGCATGGGCGACTTCGCCTTCAGAGGCGGTACCATCAAGGAAGTCATCGTGGACGTCTCGGGCGAGCACTACGTCGACCTCGAGATGGAAGCGATTGCGATGTTCGCGCGCGAATAGACGATTGGCTGCCCGCGGATGATGGGCCGTCCAACACACAGAGAACGGAGATCCAGCACATGACCGATGCACAGACGACCCCC
>JBBSOS010000023.1:0-14108 GCA_038259505.1 Candidatus Limnocylindrales bacterium
CGGCGCAGTACGCGGCCGCGCTCTACGACTCCCTGGACGCGGACGCCGTGACCGTCAACCCGTACCTGGGCTCGACTGCCATCCGGCCGCTCCTCGATCGTGCCGACCGATTCGTGTACCTGCTGTGCCGGACGTCCGGTCCCGGGTCCGCCGAGCTCCAGGGCCTGGAGGTCGCCGCGGACGCTGCGTCGGGGGCGCCTGCAGAGACCCTCGCTCTGCGGGTCGCCCGCCTGGCGGTCGGCTGGGCGCGCCACCCGGATACCGTGGGCCTGGTCGTGGGGGCCACAGCGCCTGCGGAGATGGCCGCGGTGCGCGCCATCGCGCCCGGCCTGCCATTCCTCGTGCCCGGTGTGGGTGCCCAGGGCGGCGATGCGGGCGCGGTGCTGCGTGAGGGCCCGGCGCTGAGGGGCCCAGCGGCGGCCGTTCCGGGCGGAGCGCTGCTGGTGAACGTATCGCGAGGCATCGCCGGCGCCGTGGTCGATCGAGCGGACCCGGCAGCGGCCATCGAGACGGCAGCTCGCCTGTGGGCGTCGCGGCTCGTGGTGCTACGATGACGCGGCCGTCGCGGGGCGGTCAGAACCGAAGCGGAGAACACCATGGGACTCCCTAACGTCGGGCCGGTCGAGCTCATCATCGTGCTGGTCATCGCGCTCCTGGTCCTTGGGCCTGGCAAGCTCCCGGAGGTAGGTGCAGCGTTCGGCAAGACCATCCGCGAGTTCAAGAAGGCATCGTCTGACATCACGGACAGCACATCCCTGTCCACCCCGACAGCTCCGGCAGCCGCCGCTCCGGCAGCCGCCGCCCCGGCAGCCGCTCCGGCTCCCAACACCCTGAGCCAGGGAACACCCCCCAACACCCTCTCGGATGCCACGGAGCCCGCGCTGAAGGGCACGCCCGCAGACCCGGTCGCCGACCGCGCCTGAGCGCCGGGCGCACACCACATATCGCCGGGCTGTCCCATGAGCGCAGCCTGGCCGACCGTAGCCCTCGACGTCGATGGATGATGCACTGCCGGTGACCGGCACGGTCGAGCGTATCCCGCCGGATCCCTCGGCCGGTCAGGTGACCCCGCCACCAACGCCCGCGACGCCGCCGGTCGACGAGGGCGTCATGAGCCTGGTCGATCACCTGTCCGAGTTGCGGCACCGCCTGTTCATCAGCATCGTCGCGGTGGTCATCGGCGCGGTCATCGGCTGGATCCTCGCCCCCAATATCATCGTGTTGCTCGCGGAGCCGGTCCCGGCAGCGCAGCCGGGTGGCTCGAAGCTGCAGTTCCTGACCGTCACCGGTCCGTTCCTGAACTACAGCAAGATCGCCATCGTGTTCGGCATCCTCGTGGGCCTGCCGGTGATCCTGTACGAGCTCTGGAGCTTCGTCGCGCCCGGCCTGACGCCGCACGAACGCAAGACGGCCCTGCCGTGGATCCCGCTCTCCATCCTGTTCTTCGTCATGGGCGTGATCGTGTCCTGGGTCACGCTCCCGTTCGCCCTCCAGTTCCTCACCCAATGGACGATCCCCGGGATCACGGAGAGCCGCCTGACGGGCGAGGCGTATTTCGGCTTCGTGACCACGATGTTCATCATCTTCGGAGCCGTGATGGAGTTCCCGATCGTGCTCGTGCTGCTCCACAAGCTCGGCATCCTGAGCGTGGTGAAGCTCCAGGAGAGCCGCCGGATGGTCATCCTGGGCATCGTCATCTTCGCCGTGGTCGCGACGCCCGGCGGCGACCCCTTCAGCCCCGTGGTCATGGCGGCCGTGATGTACGTGCTGTTCGAGTTCACCATCTTCATGCTCCGCCGCTCCGACTCGTCCAAGCGCGCCGCGTCGGACGTTGGCTGATCAGGGCCCCACGCCAGGGCCCGGACCGATCACCCTGCCCGCGGCGGGCCAGCACGTCGCGATCATCACGGGTCTGTCGGGGGGCGGCAAGACGGCCGCCAGCAAGCTGTTCGAGGATCTCGGGTACACCGTCGTCGACAACGTGCCCTCCGACCTGCTCGCTGACCTCGCGGAGCTGGTCGCCAATGACCCCGAGCGCTACCGACGTGTGGCCCTGGTACTGGACATCCGGTCCGGCAATGCCCCGCTCGCACTCAGTGCGGCGCTCGGTGCGCTCCACGGGCGGGACATCCGACCCCAGATCTTCTTCCTGGAGGCGTCAGACGAGACGCTGATCCGGCGGTTCAGCGAGACCCGCCATCGTCATCCGCTCGAGACCGATCACCGGGGCATCGCCACGGCCATCGACCGGGAACGGCGGATGCTGGAAGAGGTCAGGGGCATGGCCCAGGTCATCATCGACACGTCCGAGCTGTCGCAGCGACAGCTCCGGGAGCGGATCACGGGTGCCCTCGAGACCTCCCATGAGCCCGACCAGGTCGCGCTCCAGATCATCTCGTTCGGGTTCAAGCACGGCGTGCCGCTCGAGTCTGACCTCGTCTTCGATGTCCGGTTCATGGAGAACCCGTTCTACGTTCCGGAGCTGAAGTCGCTGACGGGACTCGATGAGCCGGTCCAGGAGTTCGTGTTCGCACAGCCGGTGACCGAGCGATTCCTCGCCTTCCTCCACGACTTCTTCGCCTTCACCGTCCCTGCCTACCAGGCGGAGGGCAAGACGCGGGTCACGACTGCGATCGGCTGCACGGGCGGCGTCCATCGGTCGGTGGCCATCGCGGAACGTGTCGCTGCGGATCTCCAGGCACAGGCGCTCGGGCCGGTCAAGGTGTGGCACCGGGAACTCGAACGGCGATGAGGCCCGGCGACTCCCGGATGAGCCGACTCCGACGGTGGCTACGACCGGGTACCGGCATCAGCGGCTGGCTCCTGGTGGTGTTCCTGGGCGAGTTGCTGCTCGCCCTCGCCGGTGCGCTCGTCATCCGGCAGCTCTTCCGGGACGTGTCGCCCAGCAGCCCCGCGGGCCAGGCGTTCAACCTTGCCAGCCTCCAGTTCCTGCCGGACTGGCTCCGGCCCGTGGTCGTGCTCGCGCTGGGTGTCGGCATCTTCCTCTGGGGCCTGCGCCGCCTTGTCGGTGTGCTGCTGGAGCCATTCCCGGCACATACCCAGCCGCTCGTCGAGTTGGTGTACCAGAAGCGCTCGCTGGCCAAGGGACGCCGGATCGTGGCCATCGGGGGGGGAACGGGCCAGTCGACGTTGCTGCGCGGTCTCAAGCAGGCGACCAGCAACATCACCGCGATCGTGACCGTGGCCGACGACGGGGGGTCCTCGGGCAAGCTCCGCCAGGAACTGGGCATCGCTCCCGTCGGCGACATCCGGAACTGCATCACGGCGCTTGCCGATGCGGAACCGACGATGACCCGGCTGCTCCAGTATCGCTTTCCCGCGGACAGCCAGGAGGCCACGGGTCTCAGCGGTCATGCGTTCGGCAACCTGCTCATCGCGGCCCTTTCCGATATCGCGGGTGACTTCGAGGAAGGCGTCAGGCTGTCCAACCGCGTGCTGGCGGTCCGCGGCCGGGTCGTGCCGGTCGCGCCGGAGCCGCTGACCCTGCACGCTGAGCTGGCCGATGGCCAGCAACTGGGCGGGCAATCCCGGATCATGCGCTCCCGGGGCATCCGTCGGGTATGGATCAGCCCCGCATCCGTGGAGGCGAGTGCCGACGCCGTGGAGGCGATCCGGTCCGCGGAGCTGGTCGTGATGGGGCCGGGCAGCCTGTACACGAGCCTGCTGCCGAGCCTGTTGGTGCCCGGTATCCGGTCCGCTCTCGAGGCGACCAACGGCGTGCGCGTGTTCGTGTGCAACGTGGCGACGCAACCGGGCGAGACCGAGGGATACACGCTGTCCGAGCATCTCGCCGCGCTCCACGCCCACGGTGTGGGGTCCCTCGTGGACGTGGTGCTCGCCAACGACAACCCTCGTGCGCGTCAGCCCGCCGACTATCCCGCGGGACCGGTACGGCTGGACATGGTGCCGGGGGAGGGCAGTCCACAGTTGGTGACCGCGGACGTGGTGGATGTCGACAATGCCCATCGCCACGACCCGCAGAAGCTGGCCGTGACGCTGCTGCGCATCCTCGATGAGCACCACGCTCAGCAGGGCCCGGTGGCTGTTCGCACCGCTTGAGGTCTGGGTGTCGGCTGTGAGCAGCGCTTGAGGCCTGCGGTGGCGGCTGCGGGGAGTCCGCGCGAGCGTGCTGCCACGAGCCGGCGCGAGCGTGGGGTCGCGAGCCGCCGCGACCGTCCCGACCGGGACCTGGTCGCGGCGCTTCGGGCGGAGCTGGCTGGGATCGAACCGACCCGGGACTGCTGTCGGGCCGCGACCCGCGCGGGGCTGGGCGATGCGGCCGAAGGGCGGGCACGATCGCCAGTGGTGGCCCGCCTGGCTGTCCGGCTCGATGACGCCGTTCCGATCGGATTCCAGTGGGCGACCGCGGCCGACCACTGCCGGATGGCATGGCTGCGCGGCCGGTTCCTCGCGCGGGGATCACTGAGCCTGGCGGAGGGCCATGTCCACCTGGAGCTGGTGGTGTCCCCGGACGAGGCGGCGGAGCTCGCGGCGCGAGCCGCGGCATCGGGCGCGCCCGCGATGTGGCGTATCCGGCGTGGCCGGGGTGTGGTCACGTGGAAGAGCATCGACGGTGCGTTGACGCTCCTTCGACGGATGGGTGCGTCGGCGAGCGTCCTGGAGCTGGAGGCGAGACTGGTCACGCGCCAGCTCCACGGCCATCTCAACCGGGTGCTGAACGCTGAGCAGGCGAACCTGTCGCGCACAGTGCTCGCATCCCATCGACAAGTGGTGGCGATCGGTCGCCTGGTCGAGCGCGGAACGTTCGGCGACCTGACGCCAGCGGACCAGCGTGTGGGACGCCTTCGGGTCGAGGCGCCGGAGGCGACGCTGGCGGATCTGGCCGACCAACTGGACGTGACGCGCTCCCGCGTCCAGCGCTCGCTGGCACGGATCGAACGCGCCTCCCGTGACAACGAGCACGCCGTCCCACGGCTGACCGGCACCCCGCGCCCGGATGACGCCGCCGCCCTGCTGCCGGGCACGCCGCGCCCGGATGACGCAGGGCCCGGATAATGCAGCGATGCGTCCCATCATCGTTGCCGGTAACTGGAAGATGAACGGCCTGCCCCACGAGGCGGGCCCCCTCGCCGCAGCCATCGCGGCTGCGACCGATGTGCCGGACGTGGTCCGGGTGCTCTGCCCGCCCTTCGTGTCCCTGGCCCCGGTGCGCGACGCGCTCGTGGGATCCGGGGTCGACGTCGGCGCGCAGGACGCGCACCCGGAGGCTGCCGGCGCGTACACGGGTGGGATCGCTGCGCAGATGCTCGTTGGGCTGGCGACCTGGTGCATCGTGGGTCATTCGGAACGGCGCCGTGACCAGGGCGAGACGGACGAGATGATCGGCCGCAAGCTGGTGCGCTGCGCCGAGGCGGGGCTGCGACCCATCCTGTGCGTTGGTGAGCAGCTGGCCGAGCGCGAGGCGGGACGGGCGGAGTCGACAGTCCGGGCGCAGCTGGAAGGGGCGCTTGCCGTGGTCCTTCGGTCCAGGGCGATCGCTGTCGATCTTGTCATCGCATATGAGCCCGTATGGGCCATCGGGACCGGCCTGACCGCGCGAGGCGCGGACGCTGCCGAGATGGCGGAAGCGATCCGGATGACGACGGCAGGCCTGGGCGCATCAGACGGAGCGGCGTGGCTGCCCGTGCTCTACGGCGGCAGCGTCACCAGCGCGTCGATCGGCGAGTTCCTTGCCGAGCCTGCCATCGATGGCGCGCTCGTCGGTGGCGCCAGCCTCAAGGCGGACGAGATGGCGGGCATCGTGGCGACCGCGTCGGTCACCGCCGCCGCCCGACGCGACGCGAGTGGGGCATGAGCGATGGATCCGAGGGCCGGCCGCGACCGGTGGTGCTGGTCATCATCGACGGATTCGGGGTCGGTCCAGACCCGGCGGTCGATGCCATCGCCAGCGCACGGATGCCGGCGTGGCGGGACCTCCTCGCCCGATGGCCCCCCTGCCTCCTGGACGCGTCGGGCCCCGCGGTCGGGTTGCCCGATGGGCAGATGGGCAACAGCGAGGTCGGGCACCTCAACATCGGTGCTGGTCGACCCGTGCTCCAGGACCTGCCACGTATCGATGCCGCCATCGCAGATGGCTCGTTCGCGCTGAACGATGCGCTCGTCACGGCCGCACGCACCGCAGCAGGACGGGATCACCGGCTGCACCTGGTGAGCCTGATCGGCCCTGGTGGCGTCCACGCCAACGACCGGCATCTCGTCGCCGTCGCCGCCCTGGCGCGCCGCGAAGGGGTGCGAGACGTCGTGGTTCACGCCGTTCTCGATGGCCGGGACACGCCGCCGCGCTCCGCGGGCCCCTTCCTCGCCGACCTGGAGGCGCGCCTGGAGCGCGCCAACCCGGACGCGCGCATCGCGACCGTCATCGGCCGCTACTACGCCATGGACCGGGACCAGCGCGGGGACCGCGTCGAACGTGCCTACCGGGCGATCGTCCACGCCGAGGGCGCCTGGGCGCCGTCGACTGCCGACGCACTCGCGGGCGCATATGCCCGGGACGAGGGCGACGAGTTCGTGGCACCCAGCGTCATCGGTGATGCCGTACCCGTCAGCGATGGCGACGTCATCGTCCACTGCAATTTCCGGGCGGACCGTGCCCGGGAGCTCATCCATACCCTCGTCGATGACGACGACTTCGCCGGCTTCGATCGTGGTCTGACCCCGCGTGCTCTGCATGTCGTCACCCTCACGGAGTACGAGGAGGGCCTGCCGGTCGTGGTGGCCTTCCCGCCACAGGTCGTGACCAGTCTCGCGGAGATCGTGGCGGGCTGCGGCTGGCGCCAGATGCACGTCGCGGAGACCGAGAAGTACGCCCATGTCACGTACTTCCTGAACGGCGGCGTGGAACAGGCGTGGCCGGGCGAGGATCGAGTGCTCATCCCCAGCCCTCGGGTCGCGACCTATGACACCGAGCCTGCCATGAGCGCACGACCGATCGCGGATGCGCTGATCTCGGCGGTCGGTTCCGGCACCTACGATCTCATCGTGGCCAACCTCGCCAACCCCGACATGGTGGGCCACACAGGCGACTGGGATGCGACCGTCGCCGCTTGCGAGGTGGTCGACGAATGCCTGGGCCACATCGCCGATGCCGTGCTGGATGCTGACACGCGTTCGCGCGAGGCGGGTGGACCCGGAGCGCTCCTGGCGATCACGGCCGATCATGGCAACGCGGATGTCATGCGCGATGCCGATGGCGCGGTCGTGACGGCCCATTCGCTGAGCCCGGTGCCGTTCCTGCTCGCTGGTACACCAGTTGTGGGCGTCACGATGCGCGACGGCGTGCTCGCCGATGTGACACCGACTCTGCTGGCGTTCCTCGATGTGCCGCTCGCCGAGGGGATGACGGGCACCTCCCGCGTCGATCGCGAGACCTGAGCCGATCGGTCGCGCTGCGACGTCGTCGAGGCCGTCGCCGGAGGCCGTCGCCGGAGGCCGTCGCCGGCGGCCGTCGCCGGAGGCCGTCGCCGGAGGCCGTGCTATCCTGATGGGCCTGTCCAATCGCATCCAGCTGGAGCCATCAGACTCGTGAATCCCCTTCTGGCCATCGCGGAGATCCTCGTCTCGATCGGTCTCATCGCGTCCGTGCTGCTGCAGGCGCGAGGCGCTGGCCTGGGTGCCACGTTCGGTGGCGAGTCGTCGGCATATCGCAGCCGTCGCGGCGTCGAGAAGACGCTGTTCCAGTTCACGATCGTCATGGCCACCCTGTTTGTGGTCGTGTGCATGGTGTCGTTCCTCACCTCGCCCGCAGCCTGAGGCGAGGCACCCCGCAGCGTTCGGGCCGTGCTATGATCGGCGCTCGCTCCGGGGTTCCACGGGACCCTGATCACTCGCCGCGCCGAGGTGGCGGAATAGGCAGACGCGCCAGGTTCAGGACCTGGTGGCCGCAAGGTCGTGTGGGTTCAAGTCCCTCCCTCGGTACCATCCCTTCCGACGAGTCGATCAGCGAGCGAGCCCCTGCCCAGGTGGCGGAATTGGTATACGCGTACGTTTGAGGGGCGTATGAGGCAACTCATCCGGGTTCAAGTCCCGGCCTGGGCACCACCCTGGTCCTCGCGCTCGCCATGGCGGCCGACTTTGGTCGCGTGTCGTCGCAAGGCCCACGGCGGCGCCGGCGTACCATCCCAGCAGGGCGGTTAGCTCAGTCCGGTCAGAGCGCCTCGTTTACACCGAGGATGTCGGGGGTTCGAGTCCCTCACCGCCCACCAAGTGCTCGTGTTCCAGCCTCGACCGCTCCGGCGCGCCCGTCGCTCCCTGGTGGTCGTGAGAGTTGGACGCCACAGCGGAGATACCACATGCACGTCATCAGCGTCATCCCGAACATCCCTGTGGCCGACGTCGGGGTGGCCAGGGCCTTCTACTCGGACTACCTCGGGTTGAGCGTTGAGGAGTTCAACATGGGCTGGGTAGCCCGGTATACGTCCCCAGAGACCGGCGCGAACGTCCAGCTTGTCACCCGTGATGCGACCGCCTCGGAGAACCCAGTGGTCTCAGTCAAGGTCGACGACGTCGAGGCTGCCCTCACGGAAGCCCAGCAGCGTGGGTACGAGATCGTGCACCCCCTGACCACCGAGCCCTGGGGCGTAACCCGGTTCTTCGTCCGCGCTCCCGATGGCAACATCTTCAACATCGCACAGCATCGGGACTAGTGCCCCACGGCCCAGCACCTCTGGGTGCGTCATCCTTGGAGGCCCCCTGCTCGGAGCACGCTCGGGACGGCCTGAGCCATGTCGCAGGTTAGCTACCATGAGCGTGGCCGCCCGGCGCGTGACGCCCTGGCAGACTTTCCGTATGGGTAGCCCAGGCCATCGTGCCTGTCGGGTGGGTGGCGCTTGATGCGAGGGGCGCTCCCAGCGAGGCTCACCACGTACGGCGGTGTGACTCGTCATCCCTGCGGGTGATCCGCGGCCGGGTAGACTATCGCTGAGACGCGCGATGACGCATCGAACCGATCGGCTGTGGAGGATCGCCGGCCCACCGGCCATGCCGTCTTCGTTGCTACCGTCAGCGGCGTTCGGCTCCCGCAAGGCTCGCGACCTGGTCAAGGTCCTGGTTGCCCGGCGCGGCTTGCCGGTCCCCAGGGAGCAGCTCCAGGTGTTGCTCTGGCCCGACGAGGACCCCGATCTGTCCGGGCGGCGCCTGTCCGTCCTGCCTTCGACGGCACGACGGGCACTCGACCGGACCGGGTCCTGCTGTCCGACCATGCGCTGATGGCTGATCGGGATGCGGTGCGGCTGGCGGTCGAGCGCGTCGAGGTCGACCCCCTCCGGTTCCTCGCGGACGCGGCCACGGCCCTGGGGACGGCGACCGGGCACGTTGATCGACCCGGGCGCGGCGAACCAACCTCGACAAGGGTGTCGAGGCGACCCGCCGTGTGGCGATCGTCACCGTCACCGCGATCGCGCCCGGTCAGCAGCCGCCAACCGCATCGCCGACGCCACCACTCAGGCCTACGCCCAAGGTGACACCGAAGCCCACAGTCAAGGCGACGCCACGGCACACGCCCACACCGACACCGCGACCGCCCAGGGCGACCCCGCGTCGCACACCGAAGGCCACACCCAGGGCGACCCCGCGTCGCACACCGTCCGCGCCAACGCTCCAGCGACCCGGTTCGGGATCAACCTGGACGGCCGGCCTCGGGCCGACCTTTCGCGTGGTCCATCGCCAGCCGATCGTGTCCTGCCTCGCGGTCGCTGATCGAGGTAGCGACCGACCGATCCGTCACCAGGATCGTGGCAAGTGCGCGCCTGCGGGGTAGCACCAGCTCATGGACGTTCACTCCCGACCTCCACGACTGCACCTGGTACTACTGGCGGGTGACGCCGATCGCCGCCGACGGTCACAAAGGGGTGGCGTCACGCATCTGGAGCCTGCGGATCCAGACTGTCCGGTCCTGCCCGTAACTCGGAAGCACCGCTACCCAGGGCGGTCTGGGTGGGTACATCGCAGCGAGGGGTGCGACGTACCCGACTCGCCGGATCCGTATCGGAGCCGACTCCCATCCGTAGTGCGTGGGCGCAGGCGAGGACGCTGCTAGACTGCTGAGCGCTGCCCGGACGGACATGGGCACACGACCAGCGCAGGGGGTGCCGGTGGATCTCTGGGTCATCGTCCTGATCATCGTCCTGATCGTGATCGTCGTCGGCTTCATCCTGTTGTTCAACGGGCTGCAGCAGAAACGGCTGCGAGTCGACGAGGGTTGGTCGCAGATCGAGGTCCAGCTCAAGCGCCGCTGGGATCTCATCCCGAACCTGGTGAAGACGGTCCAGGGCTACATGGGCTTCGAGCAGCGGGTCCTGACCGATGTCACCAACGCCCGAGCGGCGGCCGTGGCCGCCGGGGGCCAGGGACCAGCAGAGTCCTCGCAGGCCGAGAATGCCCTCACCGGCACGCTGCGCTCGCTGTTCGCGGTGGTCGAGAACTATCCTGACCTCAAGTCGAGCACCAACGTGCTCCAGTTGCAGGAGCAGTTGACGACGACCGAGAACCAGATCAGCTTCGCCCGCCAGCACTACAACGCGACCGTGCTCGACTACAACACGGCACTGGTGACCATCCCCAGCAACCTCATCGCCGGTCCGCTGGGCTTCACCAAGCGTGACTTCTTCGATGCCGAACCCGCGGCCGAGCAGGTGCCCACGGTCGACCTGGGCTTTCCGCCTCCCGTGGCACCGGGTGCTGCCGCCGGGCCGGTCATGCCGCCCGTGATCGCGTCGACGCCGTCGGTCGCTCCGCCGAGTCCGCCGGTACCACCAGCGGCTCCGCCCCAGGCCTGAGTTCGGCCAGCTCCCGCCGGGAGTTCATCGATGGCGGTCGCGCGTCAGACCTTCTACCAGCAGATCGCGCAGAACAAGCGACGGTCGTGGCTGCTACTTGTGGTCATGACCGGCGTCCTCGTGGTCCTTGGCGCCGTCATCGGGTACGCCATCAGCGGTACCGCGACCGGCGCGGGCGGCGCGGTGATCGGCGCCCTGGTCCTGTCGGTCGTGTTGAGCGCCGGAGCCTGGTTTCGTGGCGATAGCCTCGTCCTGACGGCGTCCCAGGCTCGCGAGATCGGTCCTGCCGACGCTCCGCAGCTCATCAACGTGGTCCAGGAGCTGTCCATCGCCGCAGGCGTGCCGATGCCCCAGGTGTACCTCATCCCGGACAGTGCCCCCAATGCGTTCGCCACCGGCCGCGATCCGCAGCACGCGAGCGTGGCGGTCACCACGGGCCTCCTGGACAAGCTCGATCGCGAGGAGCTCCAGGGGGTCCTGGGTCATGAGCTGTCCCACGTGCGCAACTACGACATCCGGTTCGCGCTGCTGGTCGGTGTGCTCGTCGGCAGCATCGCCCTGCTGGCAGACATGTTCCTCCGCTTCACCATGTGGGGCGGGATGCGCCGCAGCAGGTCGAGCCGTGACTCCGGGGGAGGGGGTGCGCAGGCCATCCTCATGGTCGTCGGGCTGGTGCTGGCCGTCCTCGCGCCCTTCTTCGCGCGCATGGTCCAGATGGCCGTGAGCCGTCAGCGGGAGTATCTGGCCGATGCCTCGAGCGTCGAGCTCACCCGAAATCCTGTCGGGCTGGAACGGGCCCTTGCGGCCATCTCCGCGGACACCGAACCGCTGGAGGTCGCCAATCGGGCGACCCAACACCTGTACATCGTCAATCCCATCAAGAAGCTCGATGACCGATCGAGCGGCCTGTTCTCGACCCATCCGCCCATCCGCGAACGGATCGACCGGCTGCGGGCACTGAGTGGCGAGCCGCCACTGGACCCTGCGGCTGCTCAGGGCCTCATCGGGCTGGACTGAGTTCCCGCAGATGTGGTTGAATAGCCGCCGCCGCACCTGCGGGCCGAGATAGCTCAGTCGGTAGAGCACGCGACTGAAAATCGCGGTGTCGCCAGTTCGAATCTGGCTCTCGGCACCACACCCATCTCGATCAGGTACGGCGGGACTACAGGCGGAAGTGGCTCAGTTGGTAGAGCATCACCTTGCCAAGGTGAGGGTCGCGGGTTCGAGTCCCGTCTTCCGCTCCATTCCTCCCATCGATATCGACGGCGGCCGGCACGGCCGGCCGATGGTTCTCGCGGGCCCAGGATGCGGGCGCCTGACCGCTGGCCCTTCGTCTAGTGGTAGGACGCCGGACTTTGGATCCGTGAACCGAGGTTCGAATCCTCGAGGGCCAGCCAGCTTCCTGGTGACTGCGTAGACTGGCGTCTCACGGCGACGTACCCAAGTGGTTAAGGGGGAGGTCTGCAAAACCTCTATTCAGCGGTTCGAATCCGCTCGTCGCCTCCACACTGCGCACCAATGAGGCCCTCCGGGGCCTCCTTTCATGCCCGTCAGCAGGCTGGGTCGGTGGGCGCCGCGTCGGGCGCCGCGTCGGGCGCCGGCCGGCCTCCCTGTGTCCGGCCACGTCATCAAACGGGCATGATCGGCACGGGATCCAACCGCCGGAGGAACACGGTCGAGCGCGCCCGCTTGGTGTCCTGGCGGGCAGTCCACCCGTCGGATCGATCGGCACGAGATCCGTTCGACGGTGGAAGGTCTCGTCCGCGGGCCGGTGGGGCACCCGATCGGCCGATGTCCGACCGTTTGATCCCTGCGCGATCGATCTTCACGCGGGGCCACGTCCCGCCGCCCAGCCGTGTGCCGGGCAACATCGCGCCGCTCTGCGCGGGATATCCTGTCGTTCCCCGCGCCGAAGTGGCGGAATCGGCATACGCAGCGGTCTTAAACACCGCGGGCCCGAAAGGGTCATGAGGGTTCGAGTCCCTCCTTCGGCACACCTCCTTCGGCACACGCAGGCAGGGACCGATGGGTCGCGCTGGCCTGGCGCCGCCCGCGTCCCGTCCGGCCCATCAGCGTTCAGCGGCGACGGAGACCCCGCAGGAGGGGCTTGCGGCTCCTGTCGGGAGCGACCGAGGCAGGCGCCGCGGTCGTGGCGCGCGGTTGGCCACCGACGAGCGACATGGCGAGCTTCCGGATGGCACCCGCGGGCGCCGACCCTGGGGCGCCGATGGTGAGCGGGACGCCTTCGTTGACGGCCTTCAGGTAGATGAGGGCGTCGTAGGGGATCTCGATGTCGATGGGTGCCTGGAGTGACCGCCGCAGGTCGTCACGCTTGACCAGGCTGGCAGCGAAGATGTGATTGAGCACCAGCAGTTGACGCTCGGACGGCGCCTCGTACTCCGACAGCTGCTCCAGGAGCATCCGCGTCGCCCGGACGGCCGGGATCTCCGGACTCACCACGATCACCACGCGGTCGGCGCGTGCCTGGAGGACCTGTGCCCGCTCGTCCATCGCGGAGCCTCCGTCCACGACGACGTAGTCGTACGTCCCGCGGAGTGCTTCGAGCACCAGCTCCAGGTGGTCCTGTGTCAGGGGTGTGGCCTCGTCGGGCCGCGAGGGTGAGGTATAGACCGAGACACCGCTCGCGTGCTGCAGCGCATAGCTGCGCACCAGGTCGATATCGGGTCCTGCGCCAAGGTCCCGGGCAAGCTCGACGATCGTGGACCGGGGCGCAAGGTCGAGGTGCGTGGCCACCTGGCCCCACCACGGATCGAGATCGAGCAGCGCGACGGATGCCGAGCCGCGGTCTGCCAGCCGCACCGCCGTGTTGACCGCGAGCGTCGTGGTGCCCACACCGCCATGCGCCGCGAAGAAGCCCAGCAACTGGTCGCCGGCCGGGCGGGTACGGAGCGTGGGCGCGGAGGGTTGGACGGGAGCGGCAGGGGCGGTCGGCGTTCGCAGGACGAGACCATCCACGCGGGCCGCGAGCTCCAGGAGGTCGATGGGCCGGGAGATGACATCGTCAGCACCCGCATCGAGCAGCGCGATCCGCTCCTCGACGGACTCGGACGAGGCGAGCGCGAGCACCGGGATCGACGCGAGCCGCGCATCTGCCTTCAGGCGTGCCACGACCGCTGTGGCTTCGATATCGGGCGAGTGATCGACCACCACCAGACTGCAGCCCACCGCGTGGTCGAGCGCCGACGGGCCGAACGGGGTCGCCACGACACGACGACCGGGCCCGGCGACGGCATTCGCGAGGCGAGCGGCCTCGTCTCGCTCGGCACACAAGAG
>JBBSOS010000024.1:0-14101 GCA_038259505.1 Candidatus Limnocylindrales bacterium
ACTCGGCGTCACGGCGGTGGAGCTCATGCCGGTCCACCAGTTCGCGCACGATGGCACCCTGCTGGACCGCGGCCTGCGCAACTACTGGGGCTACAACTCGATCGGGTTCCTGGCACCCCACAACGAGTACTCCAGCAGCGGCTCCTCGGGTGGTCAGGTGACGGAATTCAAGGCCATGGTCAAGGCGCTCCATGCGGCCGGTCTGGAGGTCATCCTGGATGTGGTCTACAACCACACCGCGGAAGGCAACCAGTTGGGGCCGACACTGTCGCTGCGCGGCTTGGACAACGCCGCGTACTACCGCCTGCGCGCCGATGACCCGCGCTCCTACATGGACTACACGGGCACCGGCAATACCCTCAACATGCGCCATCCCCACGTGCTTCAGCTCATCATGGACAGCCTGCGGTACTGGATCACGGACATGCATGTCGACGGCTTCCGCTTCGACCTGGCCGCAGCCCTGGCTCGCGAGTTGCACGATGTGGACCGCCTGTCGGCGTTCTTCGACATCATCCAGCAGGACCCCGTGATCCGGAGCGTCAAGCTCATCGCGGAACCATGGGATGTCGGGGAGGGCGGCTACCAGGTCGGCAACTTCCCGGCTCACTGGGCAGAGTGGAACGGACGCTACCGGGACAGCATCCGTGACTTCTGGCGCGGCGTCCCGGAGTCCCTGGCGGACTTCGGCTACCGCATCACTGGATCATCGGACCTGTACGCCACGACCGGGCGCCGGCCGTTCGCGAGCATCAACCTCGTCACGGCGCACGATGGGTTCACGCTCGCCGACCTCGTCAGCCATGACCACAAGCACAACGAGGCGAATGGCGAGGACAACACCGACGGCGAGTCGCACAACCGTTCCTGGAATTGCGGTGCGGAGGGCGCCACGGACGACCCCGCGGTCCTGGCACTGCGGAGGCGCCAGCAACGCAACTTCCTGACGACCCTGTTCCTGTCACAGGGGGTGCCGATGCTGCTCGGTGGCGATGAGCTGGGCAGGACGCAGTCGGGCAACAACAACGGCTACTGCCAGGACAACGAGCTCTCGTGGTTCGACTGGGAGCACGTCGACGAGGCGCTCCTGGAGTTCAGCCGATCCCTCATCCACTTCCAGCGCCACCACCCCGCCTTCCGCCGGCGGCGATGGCTGCAGGGCCAGCCCATCCATGGGGCCGAGGTCCACGACATCGAGTGGTTCTCGCCCGATGGCACGGCTATGACCGATGCAGACTGGAACGATGCCGCGATCAGCGCCCTGGGCATCTTCATCTCGGGCGACGGCCTCAAGGGCATCGACGGTGAGCCCGTCTCGGACGACACGTTCTTCCTGGCCATCAACGCCAGTCATCTGCCGGAGCGGTTCCGGCTGCCCGAGCAGCGACTGGGTGACCGCTGGCGGGTGATCATCGACACGACCCAGGAGACACCGTTCACGTCAGCCCGCCGACGGGTCGCCGCGGGCCGGCGACTGCTGGTCGGTGACCGGTCCATGATGGTGCTGCGCCGTGCCTCCTGATACCGCGATGCGCCGCCGCGGACGACGGGCACGCGTCGTGCCCAGGGCGACCTACCGACTCCAGTTGCGCCCCGGCTTCGGGTTCGCAGCGGCGGCGGGGGTGGTGCCCTACATCGCCCGGCTGGGTGTCAGCCACGCCTACACCTCGCCCTATCTCCAGGCTGTGCCGGGCAGCACCCACGGGTACGATGTGGTCGATCCCCGGCGGGTGAACGTCGAACTCGGTGGATCGCGCGGCCACCGTCGATTCGGGACCATCCTGGGCGAACATCGCCTGGGCCAGGTCCTGGACCTGGTACCCAACCACATGGCCATCCCGGGTCGCGACAACCCCTGGTGGTGGGACGTCCTGGAGAACGGCCAGGCAAGCCGGTACGCGCGCTACTTCGATGTCGACTGGGACCCGCCCGAGGCATATCTGCGCAACGTCGTGCTCCTGCCGGTCCTGGCCGACCAGTACGGACGCGTCCTGGACGCCGGCGAGATCCGGCTCGAGCGACGGGGTGCCGAGTTCACCATCCGGTATCACGAGCACCTGTTCCCCGTGGGACCGCGCTCGCTGTCGACGATCCTCGCTGTCGCGGCTGCACGATCCCGGTCGGATGACCTGGCCTTCGTCGCGGACGCCCATGACAGCCTGCCCAAGGCCACGGAGACGGACCGCGCGTCGATCGACCGGCGGCACCGTGACAAGGAGGTCGTCCGCGGGTTGTTGGCGCGCACCCTGGCGGCACAGCCGCGCGCTGCAGCGGCGCTCGATGCCGTGATCGAGGCCACGAACGCCGACAGCGATGCCCTCGATGCCCTCCTGGCGCGTCAGCACTATCGATTGGCCCACTGGCGCTCGGCCGGGCGCGACCTGGGCTACCGCCGGTTCTTCGATGTCGCCACGCTCATCGGCCTCCGCGTCGAGGACGACATCGTATTCGGGGATAGTCACGGCCTGGTCCTGCGCTGGATCGCGAATGGCGTGTTGGACGGCCTCCGCGTCGACCATCCCGATGGCCTTGCCGACCCTGCGGGCTATGTCCGGCGCCTCCGGGCGGCCAGCCCGCGCGGCTGGCTCATCGTGGAGAAGATCCTCGCCCCGGGGGAGTCCGTCCGCTCCGATTGGCCCATCGAGGGCACGACTGGGTACGACTTCCTGCGCGAGGTCGGCGGCCTGTTCGTCGACCCCGCCGGCGAGGATCCGTTCACGGAGTTGCATGCCCGGATCACGGGCGATGCCCGCCCGTTCGAGGAGGTCGGTCGCGAAGCGCGTCGCGAGATCCTGCACGGATCCCTGGGTTCGGACCTCAACCGACTGGCCGCCCGCTTCCTGGACATCTGCGAGGGGCATCGGCGCTATCGGGATCACACCCGCCACGACCTCCACGAGGCGTTGCTCGAGGTCCTCGCGGTCATGCCCGTGTACCGGACGTACGCGCGACCGTACGACGGCGCCATCGATGAGCTGGACATCGCCGTCATCGAGATGGCCATCGCGGCCGCCGCCCTGTCCCGCCCGGCCATCGATCCGCGGCTGCTGGCGTTCCTCGGCGAGATCCTGACGCTCCGGGTGCGGGGTCCGCTCGAGAGCGACCTCGTGGTCCGCTTCCAGCAGCTCAGTGGCGCCGTGATGGCCAAGGGCCTCGAGGACACGGCGTTCTACCGCTACCACCGCCTGGTGGCGCTCAACGAGGTCGGCGGGGACCCGGGCCGCTTTGGTACGTCGCCGGACGAGTTCCACGCGGCGAACGAGCGACGGGCAGCCGAACGACCGGCCACGATGCTCACCACCACGACCCACGACACGAAACGGAGCGAGGACGTCCGCACCCGGATCGCGGTGCTCTCGGAGATGCCGGGGCGTTGGGAGCGCTTCGTGACCACATGGCTGCCACGACTCGAGCACGCGTGGCATGGCAGCCCCTTCGACGCGTCGGGGGCCTATCTCGCGCTCCAGACGGTCATCGGCGTCTGGCCCATCGAACGTGACCGCCTGACCGACTACCTCCGCAAGGCCGCCCGCGAGGCCAAGGTGCGAACCAGTTGGAGCTCCCCCGATCCCGCGTACGAGCGGTCCCTCGACCAGATCGCGGAGCTGCTCACGGGCGACCCCGCCTTCATCGCGGACCTGGATCGATGGCTGGTGCCGCTGGTCGCCGCCGGACGCGTCAACTCCCTGGCCATGGTGCTGCTCAAGCTGACCTCGCCTGGCGTGCCGGATATCTACCAGGGGACCGAGCTGTGGGACCTGTCGCTGGTCGACCCAGACAATCGCCGTGAGGTCGACTTTACGACTCGGGAGAGCATGCTGGCGAGCCTCCAGCAAGCTGGGGATGACGGCAGCGACAGCGATGGTCCGGGGCCTGACGAGATCCTGGCCGGCACGGACGTGGGCCTGCCAAAGCTGTGGGTCACGCATCGGACGCTGCAGGCGCGTGCTGCCCGGCCCGATCTGTTCGACGCCCGGGGCAGCTATCGTCCCATCGGCGCAGTCGGGCCGCGCGCTGACCATGTCGTCGCCTACGAGCGCGGCCCCGGCGCCCTGATCGTGGCGCCCCGCCTGGTCCATGCCCTCATCGGGGAGGAGGCGTCAACGTTGTCGATCCCCGCGGACCAGTGGGCGGGCACCACCATCGATCTGCCAGACGGCACCTGGCACGATCACCTCAGTGGAGGGCTGCACCATGGCGGCGGCACGATCCCCGTCGGGACGCTGCTTGGCCGGTTCCCCGTGGCCCTGCTGGTGCGGGCGGCAGCCGGGTGATGGACCAGGACGGCATCGCGCCCATGGATGAGGAGAACATGCCACCAGTACGGATCTGGGCACCTGCGGCCCTCGAAGTGGTCCTTGTCAGCGCATCGCGCCGGTGGCCCCTGACCCCGGCGACCGGTGGCTGGTGGACCAGCGGCCCGCTGCCCCTGGTGCCGGGCGACCGCTATGCCATCTCCATCGACGGCGGGCCTCCACGGCCCGATCCGCGCGCGCTTCGGCTGCCCGACGGTGTCCATGGGAGCGCCGCTCTCGTGGACCAGGCGGCGTTCCTCTGGACCGACCATGGGTGGCAGCCGCCGGAGCTGGCCGATGCGATCATCTACGAGCTGCACGTGGGCACGTATTCGCCCGACGGGACGTTCGACGGCGCCATCGGCCACCTTGACCATCTCGTCGACCTGGGCATCAGCCATGTGGAGCTGATGCCGGTCCATGCCTTCCCGGGACATCACGGGTGGGGCTATGACCCGGCCGGCCTGTTCGCGGTCCACGAGCCGTACGGTGGACCCGACGCGCTCAAGCGTTTCGTGGACACCTGCCATCGGCGCGGACTCGCCGTGCTGCTGGATGTCATCTACAACCACATGGGTCCCGAGGGCAACTATCTGGGCGAGTTCGGGCCCTACGTGACGGACCGCTTCCAGACCCCGTGGGGCGGTGCCGTCAACCTGGGTGACCGGGGTGCCGACGAGGTGCGCCGCTTCATCGTGGACAACGCCACGGCCTGGATCCGCGACTACCACGTCGATGGCCTGCGCATCGACGCCGTCCACGCGCTGGTCGACCTGACCGCCACCCACCTCATGGAACAGCTCGCGACCGAGGTGAAGGCGCTGGATGCGGAGCTCGGGCGACGCTCAGTGCTCATCGCGGAGAGCGACCTCAACGACCCGCGCTTCCTGTGGGACCGGGATCGGGGCGGCTATGGACTGGACGCCCAATGGAGTGACGACTTCCACCACGCGCTCCACGTCACCCTGACCGGGGAACGCGATGGCTACTACGAGGACTTCGACGGGTTCGCCGACCTCGTCACTGCGCTGGAGCGCACGTGGGTCTACGACGGTCGGTATTCCGCCCACCGGGGCCGCCGCCACGGCAGACCACCGGTCGACCTCCAGCCCGGCCGCTTCCTCGGCTACAGCCAGACCCATGACCAGGTCGGTAACCGGGCGGCCGGTGACCGGCTCTCCCAGCTGGTCGATCCCGCAGCACTGCACGTCGCGGCCGCCCTCGTCCTGTGCGCGCCATTCGTGCCGATGCTCTTCCAGGGCGAGGAATGGGGGGCGTCCAGCCCCTTCCTGTTCTTCGCCGACTACACCGACGAGGCACTGCAGGTCGCGGTCCGTGAGGGTCGCCGACGCGAGTTCGCCGCCTTCGGTTGGTCGCCCGAGACGATCCCGGACCCCACATCGCCCGAGACCCTCGAGCGGTCGCGCCTGGACTGGACCGAGGTGGGCACGGAGCCGCACCGCGGCCTGCTGGCGTGGTACCAGCAGCTCATCGGGCTGCGCCGCCTGGTGCCCGGACTCCGTGACGGCCTGACACCCCAGGTCCGCAGCGATGTCGACGCTGGCTGGCTGGTGCTGGACCGGGTGGGCGTCTCGATCGCGGTCAACACCAGTCGGGAGCCCCGCGTCGTCCCGCTGTCGCCGGGCAATCTCGTGATGCTCGCCGCGTCGTCCGATACGCTGGAACTCGCGCCCGGCGTCACCGTCACGCTGCCACCGATGTCGGTGGCCATCCTGGGCTCGGGGTGACCTGGCTCGGGGTGACGCGGCCCGGGGTGTCCCGGCTGGGGGTGACGCGGCCATCCATGACCCAACCGGGAGGATCATGATCGAACCAGCGATGACCCACGAACCGTTGACCGACGGCCGCCTGCGGGTGGTCATCGAACGCATCCGGCCCAGCGTCGACAGTGGACGATTCCCGCTCAAGCGTGTGGTCGGCGATGTGGTACGCGTCGGTGCCGATGTGTTCACCGACGGCCACGACGCGCTGGCCGTGCGACTGGGCCACCAGCTGCCGGGGCAGGCTGACTGGATCGAGACCGACATGGAACCGCTCGGCAACGACGAGTGGGGGGCTGACCTCGAGGCCGGCAGCGTCGGCCTCCATCGCTACGTCGTCACGGCCTGGATCGACCGGTTCGCCACCTGGCGGCGCGACCTCGTGCGTCGGGTCGAGGCCGGGCAGCAGACGCAGGTGGATCTCCAGATCGGGGCGCAGCTCGTCGATGACGCCGCTGCACGTGCCCCTGGCGATGCCCGATCCCGCCTGCTCGAGATCGCCGACGCGCTGCGTGCTGACGCCGGGGGAGCGGGCGTGGGACTCGCCCTGGACGACGAGCTGCGAGCCCTCATGGCGACCTGTCCCGATCGCCGCTTCGAGACCAGGTCGGCCAGCCACGAGCTGGTGGTCGATCGCCGCGATGCCCGGTTCGCGGCCTGGTACGAGCTATTCCCCCGTTCCACCTCGCCCGTTCCGGGCCGGCACGGGACGCTGCTGGACGTGATCGAGCGGCTGCCCTACATCGCCGACCTGGGCTTCGATGTCCTCTACCTTCCGCCGGTCCACCCCGTCGGACGGACATTCCGCAAGGGCCCCAACAATGCCCTGACCGCGGGTCCCGGCGATCCCGGCGTCCCGTGGGCGATCGGCAGCGACGAGGGCGGCCACATGGACGTCCATCCCGAGCTCGGCACCCTTGCTGACCTGCGGACGCTCGTCAGCGCAGCGGGGGGCCATGGCATCCGGCTGGCCCTGGACCTGGCACTCCAGGCGTCAGCTGACCACCCGCTCCTTCGGGAGCATCCGGACTGGTTCCGGGCCCGCCCCGACGGCACCATCCAGTACGCCGAGAACCCGCCCAAGAGATACCAGGACATCTATCCCTTCGACTTCGAGTCCGAGGACTGGCGAGCGATGTGGGCATGGTTCCGGGATGTGGTCCGGTTCTGGGTGACCCAGGGAGTACGCGTGTTCCGGGTCGACAATCCCCATACCAAGCCATTCCCGTTCTGGGAGTGGCTCATCCGCGACATCAAGTCGACCGACCCGGACGTCACCTTCCTGGCCGAGGCCTTCACGCGGCCCAAGGTGATGTATCGCCTGGCCAAGCTGGGCTTCAGCCAGGGCTACACGTACTTCACGTGGCGCAACACCGCCGAGGAGCTTCGAACCTACTTCGAGGAGATCTCGCGGCCTCCTGTCAGCGACTTCTTCCGACCCAGCATCTGGCCCAACACGCCCGATATCCTCCACGAGTACCTGCAGCTTGGTGGTCGACCCGCGTTCGCGACCCGTGCCGTGCTGGCGGCCATGCTTGCCGCCCACTACGGCATCTACGGTCCCGCATACGAACTGGCCGAGGCGACACCGCGAGAGCCAGGCAGCGAGGAATATCTCGATTCCGAGAAATACCAGGTCAGGGACTGGTCGCTGGACCGGCCCGACAGCATCGCGCCCCTCATCCGGCGCCTGAACCAGATCCGCGCAGCGCACCCCGCACTGCAGTCCAATGACCGGCTCGTGTTCCACGCGGTAGATGGCGCCGACCTCCTGGCCTGGAGCAAGCGCACGGCCGACGCGTCGGATATCGTCCTGACCGTGGTCAACCTCGATCCCCAGCGTCCTCGCTCCGGCGTCCTGCACCTGCCGCTCGAGCTGTTCGGCATCGACGCCCAGCGTCCCTTCGAGGTGCACGACCTGCTCAATGACCGGACCGCGCTGTGGCATGGGGAAGCCCAGGAGATCGCCCTCGACCCCTCGGAGACCCCCGCCCACGTCTACCACATCCGTCCGGCCCTGCGGGCCGAGCAGCGATTCGAGCAGTACCAGTGAGCCCGCGGGCCAGGCCTGCTGCCGCGCCTGCCGCTGCCGCTGCCGGGTCTGAGTCCGGGTCGGCGGCTGCGGCCGGAGGGCCACAGGAGACCCGCCGCACGACCGGTCTGCCGTCCGATCCCCAGTGGTACAAGGACGCGGTCATCTACCAGGTGCACCTGCGTGCGTTCCTCGATAGCGACGGCGATGGCATCGGCGACTTCGCGGGCCTGACGCGCAAACTCGACTACATCCGCGACCTGGGGGTCACGGCCGTCTGGATCCTGCCGTTCTACCCCTCGCCGTTGCGTGACGACGGCTACGACATCGCGGACTACACCACGGTCCATCCCGACTACGGCACCCTCAAGGATGCACGTCGGTTCATCCGCGAGGCACACCGACGTGGGCTGCGCGTGATCACCGAGATGGTCTGCAACCACACCTCGGACCAGCACCCCTGGTTCCAGCGTGCCCGGCGGGCCCCTGCGGGATCCGACTTCCGGGACTTCTACGTCTGGAGCGACACGCCCGACCGCTATCCGGACGCCCGCATCATCTTCAAGGACTTCGAGACCTCCAACTGGTCGTGGGACCCGGTCGCCCAGGCGTACTTCTGGCATCGCTTCTACGGTCACCAGCCGGACCTCAACTTCGACAATCCGAGCGTCCAGCGAGCGCTGTTCCAGGCGCTGGACTTCTGGCTGGAGATGGGCGTCGATGGGGTCCGCCTCGACGCGATCCCGTATCTCTACGAGCGCGACGGCACCAACTGCGAGAACCTGCCCGAGACCCACGCGTTCCTGCGAGCGCTCCGGGCACACGTCGATGAGCGATTCGCTGACCGGATGCTCCTGGCCGAGGCCAACCAGTGGCCCGAGGAGTCCGTCGCCTACTTCGGCGATGGCGACGAATGCCAGATGGCGTTCCATTTCCCGGTGATGCCCCGGATGTTCATGGCCATCCGGATGGAGGATCGATTCCCCATCATCGACATCCTCGACCAGACGCCCGCCATCCCCGAGAACTCCCAGTGGGCGATCTTCCTGCGCAACCACGACGAGCTGACGCTGGAGATGGTCACTGACGAAGAACGCGACTACATGTATCGCGTCTACGCCGACGACCCACAGGCGCGCATCAACCTTGGGATCCGTCGCCGCCTCACCCCGCTGCTGGGCAACAATCGGCGACGCATCGAGCTCATGAACGGGCTGCTCCTGTCGCTCCCGGGCACGCCGGTCGTGTACTACGGCGACGAGATCGGCATGGGCGACAACGTCTACCTCGGTGACCGCAACGGCGTGCGCACGCCGATGCAATGGAGCGCCGATCGCAATGCGGGGTTCTCGACCGCCAACCCGCAGCGGCTGTACCTGCCCATCGTGTCCAGCCCCGAATACCACTACGAAGCCGTCAACGTCGAGACCCAACTGCAGAACCCGCACTCGCTGCTGTGGTGGATGAAGCGGGTCATCGCATTGCGCAAGCAGCACGCCGCCTTCGGCCGGGGGGCCCTGACCTTCCTCCAGCCGGACAACCGGAAGGTGCTCGCGTTCACGCGCCACTGGGACGACGAGACCATCCTGGTCATCGCGAACCTGTCGCGGTTCTCCCAGTGGACGCACCTGGACCTCTCGCAGTACGAAGGACTCATCCCCACGGAGATGTTCGGCAGCGTCGCGTTCCCGCGCATCAGCCGCGATGCGTACCTCATGACGCTCGCGCCACATTCGTTCATGTGGCTGCAGCTGACAGCCGACTCCATGACGCCCGCGTTCGCGGACCCCGATGCGGGGCTGCCGTCGCTGGTCTGGACCGGGCGCTTCGATGGCCTGTCAGGCACCCAGCAGGCGGCCCTGGTCAAGGTGCTGCTGGCCTGGATGCGCCAGCGCCGATGGTTCCGGGGCAAGGCGCGCACGGTGAAGTCCGCAAGCGTCGTCGACACGCTGCCCCTCGGCTCTGCCGATCAGCGCGCCGCGATCCTGCTGCTCCGGGTGGAGTTCGCGGAAGGGGAGCCGGAGACCTACGCGCTCCCCGTGGTGGCCGCGCGCGGCGCGGAGGTGGATCGGGTGCTGTCCGAGGCGCCCCAGGCGGCCATCGCGCGCCTCGAGGGAGGCCCGGATGACCTGCGCCTGCTCGATGCGACGCTCGTGCCGAGTACGTGCGAGGCATTGCTGGGCATGATGACCGAGCGCCGACGGGTCCGGGGCACCACCGGGACCCTCGTTGGTCGCGCGACACCCCAGTTGCGCATCGCTGCAGGCATCGCCGCCGCCGGTTCGGGCCCGACCGCGCTGCGCGGCGAGCAGAGCAACAGCTCCGCGGTCTTCGGTGACCAGCTCATGCTCAAGCTCTATCGGGTCCTGGACCCGGGCATTAACCCCGATGTCGAGGTGGCCCGGTTCCTCGCAGAGCACGGATTCCCGCATGTGCCCCCGGTGCTCGGCGACCTGGAGTACCGCACCCCGTCCGGGCAACCCGCGACCCTGGCCATGGCCCAGGGATTCATCGCCAACGCCGGCGACATGTGGGAGATGAGCCGTGATGCCGCAGCCGCGTTCCTTGAGATCGCGGAAGCCGAGTCGGACGTGCCACCGTCGGCGGCCGCCACCACGGCTGCCCTGATCGCGCGCAGTGGGGAAGGGTCACCCGCGCTTGCGCATCGGCTCATCGGTGCCTACCTCGAAACGGCGCGCCTCGTGGGCGAGCGCGTGGGTGAGATGCACCTGGCCCTGGCCGCGGGCGGCTCGGATCCGGCGTTCACGCCGGAGTCCATGACCCCATTCCATCTCCGGTCGCTGTACCAGTCGATCCGTACCTCGGTCGCCGAGGCGATGCGGCTGCTCCGCCGTCGCAGCCACTCCCTGCCCGAACTGATGCAGGCTGACGTCACTGCCGCCCTCGAGGCCGCTACGGGCATCGACGCCAGGCTGCGCCGGCTCCTGGACACGCGCATCGGTGGCCAGCGCATCCGCATCCACGGCGACCTGCACCTGGGCCAGATGCTGTACACCGGACGGGACGTGACCATCATCGACTTCGAGGGCGAGCCAGCGAGGCCCCTGTCAGAGCGCCGCCTGCGACGGTCGGCACTCACGGACGTCGCGGGGCTGCTGCGGTCCTTCGATTACGCGGTATCGTCGGTCCTGCTCGACCGGACCAACGCAGCGGACACCGCGGATCCTCCGGAGGCCATCGCCGCCTGGGCGGCATTCTGGTACCAGTCCGTGGCGGCTGCGTGCCTGCGTGGGTATCGGGACGTGACGGCCGGGGCCGCCTTCCTGCCCCAGAACGACGAGGCATTCGGGACGCTGCTCGATTCGCTCATGCTCTCGAAGGTCGCCTACGAGCTGGGCTACGAGCTGAACTCGCGGCCGGACCAGGTGGGCATCCCATTGCGGGGCATGATCGAGCTGCTGTCGGAACGTCCACCCTCGGCATAGTCGGCATAGTCGGCATAGTCGTCGCCCGACGCCGTCGCCCCCCGGGATCCGGGCGCCGGGCCGGCGGCTGGATGGCCGGGAGCCTGCTACGCTGTCGGTGCCATCCTTCGGCAACGCGTCGATCGGGACGCGCGTCGCGATATCCGACCCCAGAGAGCCCCGGGCGTGGCTGGAACCCGTGGCGGTGACCGGGATCTCGACGTACCACCCGTGAGCGTGCCGGAGCTCCGGTCGGTCCTCGTCCGTCATCGCGAGCACGAGTGCGCAGGGACGTCGCCGATCGCCGGCGATCCGCCCGTGCGAAGGCGGGTGGGACCGCGGGAGGCATGCCTCTCGTCCTGTCGATCGGACGAGACGCATCCTGATCCCCGGAGGCACCCATGAGCGACAAGCCACCCGCTGCAGCAGCGCCCGGCCCGGGCGACGACGACCTCGACCCCCAGGTCCCCGACAAGGGGTCCGCCGACGAACTCCTCGACGCCAACGCACGCGGTCCGCTGGACCCGATGCGGCATTCCGCGGCACACGTCATGGCGGAGGCCGTCATGGACCTGTTCCCGGGCACGAAGCTGGGCATCGGTCCCGCCATCCAGGATGGCTTCTACTACGACTTCGACCTGCCGCGCGCGCTCGTGCCGGAGGACCTGGCCGCGATCGAGGCGCGGATGCGCCAGTCCATCGCCGCCGACCATCCGTTCGTGCGCACGGAATGGGACCCTGACGAGGGCCGGGCGTTCCTGGAGCGGCAGGGGCAGGGCTACAAGGTCGAGATCCTCGATGACCTGCGCACGGCCGCGCGTCTGTCCGGATCGGCGCCACCCGTCGTGTCCACGTACCAGCAGGGCCCGTTCATCGACCTGTGCCGGGGACCGCACGTCGCCTCGACCGGTCGCATCGGGCCCTTCCGGCTGCTGTCCTTCTCGGGCGCCTACTGGCGCGGCCAGGAGGACCGGCCGATGCTCCAGCGGATCTACGGCACCGCCTGGAACACCCAGGAGGAGCTCGACCTGTACCTGTGGCGCCGCGAGGAAGCACGCAAGCGCGATCACCGCAGACTGGGCGTCGCGCTCGACCTGTTCAGCTTCCACGACGTCAGCCCCGGCTCGGCCTTCTGGCATCCCAAGGGCCAGAAGCTGTGGCGCATCCTGGAAGGCGCCATGCGCGAGCTCCAGGAACGTCGTGGCTACCAGGAGATCAGCACCCCCATCCTCGTCCACCGCAAGCTCTGGGAGCAGTCGGGTCACTGGGACATGTACGGCGACAACATGTTCCGGGTGGAGTCGGAGGGACATACCTTCAGCCTCAAGCCGATGAACTGCCCCGAGAGCACCTTCGTGTACAAGACCCGGGTGCGGTCGTACCGGGACCTGCCCCTGCGCTTCAACGAGTACGGCCGGCTGCATCGGAACGAACGGTCGGGGGCGCTGTCGGGGCTGACCCGCGTCCGGCACTTCATCCAGGACGACGCCCACATCTTCGTGCGTCCTGACCAGTTGGGAGATGAGATCCAGGCACTCCTGGGCGAGGTGGCCGAGGCGTACTCCTGGTTCGGGCTCGTGCCTCGCTTCGCCTTCGCGACACGACCCGACAAGGCGCTCGGTGATCCGGAAGTCTGGGCGCGCGCGGAAGGCCTCATCCGGGAAGCGCTCGACACCGCCGGTGTGAGCTACGTGGTGAAGCCAAAGGACGGCACGTTCTACGCCCCCAAGATCGACATCTACATCGACGATGCGCTCGGCCGCGAATGGCAGATGGCGACCATCCAGGTGGACCTGATGATGCTGCCCGAGCGCTTCGACCTGAGCTACATCGATGACGCCGGCCAGCCCCAGCGACCGATCGCCATTCATCGCGCGATCTATGGCTCGCTGGAGCGGTTCATCGGCATCCTCGTGGAACACTTCGCGGGCGCGTTCCCGTTCTGGTGCGCACCCATCCAGGCCGTGGTTGTGCCCATCGCCGACCGACACAACGAGGCCGCTGCCGAGCTCGCCGACGTGCTCCGCTCGCGCGGCATCCGGGTCGAGGTGGACGACTCCTCCAACCGGATGCAGAACAAGATCCGGCTGGCCCAGGAGCAGAAGGTGCCCTACATGCTGGTGCTCGGCGACCGGGAGATCGAGGGTCGGACCGCGGCTGCCAGGACCCGTGTCGGGGAGCAGCTACCGGCGCTGGACTGGGAGATCCTCGCGGACCGGCTGGCGACCGAGTCTGCGGACCGTACCCCTGCCTGAGCTCGGAGCGACTCCAGACCCCTGGCCGAGACCTGAGCTCGGAGCGACTCCAGACCCCTGGCCGAGGCCCGATCGTCTGGTGATCGAACGGGCGGAGGACAGGTCGACGACCACCGCTCGATGGCACCACGGTGCCATCCCCCGTCGACTGCATCACGGAAAGCTCAGGATGGCGGAGGAACCTGGCCCGTGAGCCACGTCCGCGGCGGATCGCCGGTCAAACTCCGTCGGTTCGATCGCCTGACGATCAGGGGGCCGCACGGACGGACGCCCCGCGACCACGGCCCTGACGCCCGGACATGATGGGCTCGTC
>JBBSOS010000025.1:0-14023 GCA_038259505.1 Candidatus Limnocylindrales bacterium
GACACCGGTTCGTGCCAGGTCCTCGCGGAGTTCGGCGAGCATCCTGACCGCGGTCACATCGGTGCTGGGCACGGTCGCGAGGTCAAGGACCACGGCCCGGGTGCCTTCCTGGCGAGCCGCCGCCCGGATGGTATCCCGGACATGGTCGGCGTTAGCGAAGTACAGGCCACTCTCGATGCGCAGCACGGTGATGCCGGGAGACACCCCGTTCTCAGGGTGCCGCTCGATGTCAGCGTACTGATCGGTCGAGCCCGGCACCGGCCCAAGGACGGCGATGTGCGGCCGCGAGACGCGGTACAGCAACAGCACCAGGGAGATGCCGATCCCGATGAAGAGCCCCGGCAGGGTGTCGAAGATGAGGACGCCCAGCAGCGTCGCGATGGCCGCCACGAAGTCCGGCCTGGCCACGACGCCCGAGAGGCGAGCGAACGGCGCCGTCGACGTCCGGTAGAGGCGCACCAGCGAGCGCACGTCGACCAGCTCCCAGACGGCCGCGATGACCACGCCCGCAAGTGTCGCCTCAAGCAGGTCCTCGAACAGGTCCGTGTAGAACAACAGCGTGATGATGGTCAGTGCTGCCACCACCAGGCCGGACAACTGGCTGTGCGCACCCGCGCCGCCGTTCACTGCGGTCTTGGACAGGCTGCCGTTGACGACCATGCCCGAGGTGAACCCCGACGCGAGATTGGCGGCGCCCAGGCCCAGCAGCTCCCTGTTGGTGTCGATGTCGTAGTGGTCCCGGGCCGCGTAGGTCCTCGCAGCGCCAAGCCCCTCCGCGAGGCCGACGAGGAGGACGCCGATGGCGCTCGGTGCCAGCCTGCCGAAGGTGTCCAGCGACGCGGCCGGCAGGCCCATCGGAGCGAGGCCGCCTTCGATCTCGCCCACGATCTCCACACCGTGCTGCTCGAGCGAGAGCAGGCGCACGGCGACGACGCCGACCCCCACCACGATGAGCGAACCCGGCAGCACCGGAGCCACCTCCTTGAGACCCATCACGATAGCCAACGAGACGACGCCCACCACGAGCGTCGGCAGGCTCGTCTGGCCGAGCCCCCGCAGGACGCCCGCCAGCTTCTCGAAGAAGTCCCCCGGCTCGCCCGGGATGCCCAGGAGGTTCGGCACCTGGCCGATGATGATGGTCATCGCGATCCCCACGATCAGTCCCTTGAGCACGGGCTCCGAGACGAATGTGGCCAGGAAGCCCAGACGCAGTGCGGCCGCAACGAAGCCCGCGACACCGGTGCAGATGGCGAGCGCCGTGGTCGCGGTCGTGAACGCGTCCGAGCCCGGGACCGCGACGGTGGCCACGATCGATGCGGACAGGGCGGCGGTCGCCGACATGGGACCTACGATGAGATGTCGGGAGCTGCCGAACATCGCGTACAGCAGCAGTGCTCCGGGGGCCGCGAACAGGCCGGCGACCGGCGAGACGCCTGCGATCGAGGCATAGGCCAGGGACTCTGGCACCAGCACGGCCCAGACGGTGAATCCCGCGATGACGTCGCCCTTGAGCCAAGAGGGTCGATAGCCCCGCAGGGAAGGGAACAGCAAATGCGCGGCGTGGCGCGCTGCCGGTTGCGGCCGCCACGTGTGCGGCTACCGGGAGACGGGATGGGCGCCGGTCGGCCGGCTGATGCAGCGGAAGCCGATGTGGCCGGTGGAGGTGTCGACCGCCTCACCCTGACGTGCCGCGGGTCGGTATCGATGGCAGTAGTTGGGCGCGCACAGGTGTGAGCCGCCCTTGGTCACGCGACGCGGGATGTTCGCACCCGGCTGACCCACGTTGTAGCTGCCATCCGGGGCGAGCACTCGTGGGTTCCGCGGCGCACAGCAGGCGTGCTCGGCCTCATTGACATGTCGGGGCGTGAAATAGTCAGCCGTCCATTCCCAGACGTTGCCGGCCATGTCGTACAGGCTGAAGCCATTGGCGGGGAACGAGCGCACTGGCGAGGTGCGCAGATGCTTGTCGAGGAGCAGGTTCTGCCACGGGAACTCGCCCTGCCAGGTGTTGGCCATCATGCGACCCCGTGGCGAGAACTCGTCGCCCCAGGTGTACGTCTTCTGGTCGAGCCCGCCGCGCGCGGCGAACTCCCATTCGGCCTCCGTTGGCAGCTCCCTGCCCGTCCACGTGGCGTATGCCTCGGCGTCCTCGTACGCGACCTGGGTGACCGGATGCCGGTCACGGCCACTGATGTGGCTGCCTGGGCCTTCGGGATGGTCCCAGCGCGCACCCGGGACATACGCCCACCAGTTGCGGTAGTCGCGCAGGTCCACGGGTCCGGGCGTCGGATAGAACACCAGGGCACCGGGTACCAGCAGGTCGGGGTCCGCGTCAGGATACATGGCGGGGTCCAGCGGACGTTCAGCGAGGGTCACGTACCCGGTGGCCCGGACGAACCGTCGGTACTCCGCGACGGTCACCTGGTGGTCGTCCATCCAGAAACCATCCACCGTCACCCCGTGGACCGGTCGCTCCTCCGGGTACCAGTCGTCCGAACCCATCCGGAACGTGCCGCCCGGGATCCAGACCATATCCTTGGGCGGCGAACCCGCCACCTCGGTGGGCCGGGCAGGTTCCGGGGATGTGTCGGGCGCATTCGTGGGGACAACGGGCGGCTCAGCCATACGGGCGTCAGTATGTCCGGATCTGGAAGGTACGGGGGTGCCGGGTGACGCGACACCGGACTCACCAGGCGGGGTGAGCTGATGGGGTACGAGCAGGTCCTCAAGGC
This sequence comes from Candidatus Limnocylindrales bacterium, assembly GCA_038259505.1. Lineage (GTDB taxonomy): Bacteria > Chloroflexota > Limnocylindria > Limnocylindrales > CSP1-4 > JAFMJV01. Next base: position 2,733 of record JBBSOS010000025.1, read on the forward strand.
CGGCTACGCGCTGTCGCTCGTGGTCACGATGTGGGCCACGGCGCTCCTCCTTGGTGCCGCCCTCACGCCGCGGACCATCGGGCGCAGCCTCGCGGACCGGGGCATCGTGGCGCGCCTCGTGGCACTGGACGTGATCGCGGTGCCATTGCTGATGCTCGCATGGGTCACCCTGCTCGTCCCCGACCAGGCATCGGCCAACGGCCTCCTGCTCGTCGCGTTCGCGTCAGCCGGGCCCCTGGGCATCAAGCTGGCGCAGATCGCGGCTGGGGACGTGGCGCTCGCCATCGGGGCGGTGATCCTCCTGGAAGGCGCCAATGCCCTGGTCGTACCCGCGTGGACCGCGCTGCTCATCCCGACGGGTGGGGGCACGGTCATCGCGGACATCGTGCGCACGTTGGGTCTGCTCATCGTGGCACCCCTCGTGCTGGGCGGGCTCATCCGGACCTTGGCGCCGGCCCTCGCCGACTGGCTGCGGGCACCGCTGCGGATGCTGTCCGATGTCGGTCTCGTGCTGGTCGTCGGTTGCGCGATGCTGCGCTACCTGCCGGAGGTCACGCACATCGTGTTCGCGGGACCCGGCATCGCGTCCGCGCTCACGGTCGTGTCCGTGCTCGGTCTCGGCTGGCTGATGGGTGGCCCGCTCCGGGCCACGCGCATCACGGTCGGACTCGTCAGCGCCGTGCGTGCCAACGCGGTCGCTCTCGCCGTGGCCGCGACCGCCTTCGCGGCGACGCCCAGGACGGAAGCTGCCGTCGTGGTATTCGCGTTGTACTCCATCTTCATCCCGACCGGTGTCGCGGTCGTCCTGGGCCGTCAGCAGGCTGGGTTGCCTTCGACCGGCGCGGCGTCGGTCCCCGCGGGCTCCGGGGACGATGTCGCGAGGACGTCCGGCTGACCGGGCAGCTCCGGGAACACGATCGCCCAGTCATCCTTGATGCTGACGACGGTCCAGTCGTGGCGGGCGGCCCGTTCCAGCGCGGCATCGGCGCCACTGGTGTATGCGAACTCGCGATCAGCATCGTCGTGGAGCACCAGCAACTGCAGCGTGGGTCGACCAGCCCCCCGGGCGAAGTGGATCATGGGTATATCGCCGTTGGAGTTGCCGGCTGCCAGGATCGGGCGACGGCCCGTCCGACCCCAGACCGCGACGGGCTTCGCCTCGCCATCGTCCACGAGCTCGAGCCCAGTACCGTGGACGAGGGTGGCACGCTCGCCGTCGTCGCGATACTCCAACGCCACGGAACTCCCCATCACGCGGTCCGGCGGGATGCCATACAACTCCTCGCTGACGACGCGCATGAAGTCACGGCCACCACCCGATGCGATGATGCAACTGAAGCCATGCGCGGTCAGGTAGGCCAGTAGCTCCACCATCGGCTGGAAGACACAGGTCCGGTACGGTCGACCCAACTGCGGATGCTGCCCGGTGGCCATGAACCCGGCGGCCTCGGCCTCGAACTCCTCGATGGTCGCGCCGGCATACGCTCCGATGATGCCAGCCAGCATCTCGTGCAGGTCGGAGTCATCTCCCTCGTAGTGTTTGGTCATGGCGCCGCCCAACCAGGCGTCGTCGTGCTCCACGACCGCCTTCCAGGGTTGCCGCAGCGCCAGCACGGGATCGGCCACCGCCATCTCGCCGATGCGCCGGAACAGGAAGTCTGCCTGGATGGGCAGGGGTCGCTCGGTCCAGAGCGTGCCGTCGTTGTCGAACACTGCCACGCGATCGGCGGGCGGCACGTAGTCCGGGCCACCATCCTTCGTGACACGGGCGACGAAATCCTCGATGGCGGCCTTCGTGGGCGTGTCCCGCCATGACGGCAGGTTGCGATCGTCAGGGAGCATCGGCACAGGATACGGGTGGGCATCGCAGGCGCGCTTCGAGACACTCACCCCGGCATCAGCGAGCGGACGACCGTCCCGGACTACAGGATGCCGAGGCCGTCGAGCGCCTTGAGCAGGAACCAGGTCCCGAACACCAGGCCGAGGGTGATCATGATCACCCGGTTGTAGCGCGTCAGCAGGTCCGAGAAGCGCGCGAGTGCCGCGTCAGCGCGGGTCGGAGCGGCATACGCGAAGACCAGGATGCCCAGGTTGATCGATTGGGCGAGTGCCACGAACACCAGGAAGACGAGCGTGGACCCCGTCTGGCCCAGGGACGCCTCGCCGATGGCCGCGATGGCCCCCAGCGTGAACACCCAGAACTTGGCACCGATGGCCAGCAGCCCAACGCCCAGCAGGTATGCCCTGAACGGCGTGACGCCATCGATCATGGCCATCCACCTGGGTGGCGGGGCGTCCTCGTCCGGGTGAGCGAGCAGTTGTCGGCCGGCCGTGACGAAGAACAGCACGCTCACGGCCAGCAACAGGACCGAGACGACGGTCCCCGGACCGTCCGACGAGCCACCGATGGCGCTGGGGCCCAGGATCAGCCCGAACAGCAGGCCCTGTGCGAGCCGGACGGTGGTCATGCCGGCGACCCATGCGACCGCGGTCACCTTGCCCGCGCCGGAGCGCAGCAGCAGGATGGTGATGATGATCTGGACGGGCACCAGCGCACTGCCGATGATGAGCGGGATCAGCGAGCCCCACAGACCGCCCATCATCCCTCCTCGTCGCGTGCTGCGTGGCGCACGTTCACTGGCTCGCCAAGGCTCCGCGCATCCGTTCCGCCTCTGCCTCGGCGTCATGTGCGCCGCTCACGTCGGGGAATATCTCCACCTCGACCCGCTCGATGATGCCCGAGAACGGGAAGCGGCGCGGGTACGGCCCGACCGGCGAGCCCGTATCGACACCGACATCGAGCGTCTCACCACTCATCGAGAACAGGAAGGGCACGGTCTGCTCGACCCTGCCACTCGCCACCTCCCCTGCCATCCACCGAGAGCTGGATGTCGCCGCCCTTGCCCAGGCCGCCGCCGTCGTAGTCAAAGGTGAGCATCGACTGGACCTGTCCTGCCGGCAGCGCCTCCACCCCGGCCACGGTCGTGCGTACCCGCCCATAGAGGTTGTCGTGGTAGGCCGGGCGACCGTCCTGGACATACAGCGACCAGCCGGCCATGTTGCCGCCCTGACAGATGACAACGCCGTCAGCGCCCCCCTCCGGGATCACCAGGTGCGCGCGCAGCTCGTGCGACGTGTTCTTGAGGCTCACCGTCGCGAGTTCCGGCAGTCGAGTGCGGGCGTCGGCACCGGTCCCCGAACGTGCTCGCAGCCCCGAACCCGACGTCATCGAGCATGACGACCAGCACGTGGGGGGCACCATCCGGCGGCCGCTGGATGGCCGGCCGAACGGGTGTCGAATCGGCCTCCAGCTCGCCGATCCTGCCGGCAGACGTCGGCTCCGGGCGGCGCAGGGATCCGGGCATGCATGCATCTCCTGTGCGACGACGCTGTTCGACCAGACCATCCTGCGGCATCGTCGGTCCGTCGTGGTGAACCAGCGCTCCGGCGGCCATCATGGGGCCTGACCTCAGGTCGCGGGCCCCGACGGTCGGACCCCGGCGATGGCCGGCAGATCCGCCTGTCGGTCGCGGCCTCTCGCCGACCAGACGAGCATCACGCCCGTCACGCCGCACAGGACTGCGGCGCCGCCCAGCCAGCCACCGACCACATCGGTCGGATAGTGCACGCCGAGCGCGACGCGGGAGCAGCCGATGAGCGCGACCAGCACGACCACGCCGAACACGAGCCACCGACGGATCCGGGGCGACAGGTCGCTGCGCAGGGCGATCATCGCCAGCAGTCCGTACGACACGATGCTGCTGCACGCGTGCCCCGACGGATAGCTGTAGCCCGTCGCATGCACCAGTGGATCGGCCGGTCGCGGCCGAACGACGAGGTCCTTCGCCAGGTCGATGCCGATGGTCACGGCGATGAGCGTGCCTGCGAACACCGCGGCAAGCAGGAACTCTCGACGAGCCAGGAGGATCAGAACGACCAGCACATCGATGGCGATGAGCAGCGGGCCCCCGAGTGCCGAGATGCCCTGCCAGAGGGCGGTCGAGACGTGGAGACCCTGCACGAACGAGCCCACGGGTACATCGAACCAGATGGGTCCGGCGGCGTGCGCCTGCGTCCCGATCCACGCGAACAGGACAGCGCATCCGACACCGATGGCAAGCACGAGGAGGAGCAGTCGCCGATCGTGGCCGGTCACCGGTCGGATGGTAGTCCCTCGGACCGGTGAGGCACGTCGCGTCGGGCTGTACTATGTGGGCAGGCTGCGCCGAGGTCGGTGGCGTCATCCATTGCGGTGGATGCGGCAACGGATACGCTCGATGCATCATCACAGCATCGCGGCCACTCACACCCCGTGCGGTCCGTGGGGACGCGGCGCGTCAGCAGAGGAGCTACAGCATGCAGCTTGGTCCGGTCGAGTACGCCATCGTGGCGTTCCCCGATAGTCAGTTCAACGGCGAGATCGCACCGGCGCTGGCCGACCTCGTCGATTCCGGCACGGTGCGGGTCATCGACCTCGCCTTCGTCACCAAGTCACCAGAGGGCAAGGCGGAAGCGGTCGAGCTGGGCGAGCTCGCGCCCGACGTCCAGGCAGTCTTCGACGCGGCGGGCGTCGTGGTGGCCGGTCTCCTCAACGATGAGGACCTGATGGGGGCCGCGGAGAGCCTCGATCCCGGATCGTCCGCCGCACTCATCGTGTGGGAGGACCTGTGGGCGAAGCGCTTCGCGAACGCGGTGCGCGACTCGAAGGGCGTGCTGCTGGAGCGGCGCACCATCCCCCACGAGATCGCTCAGGCCGCCCATGACTACGCGGTCTCGGCGGGCGCCGACCTGCTCGCCGCCGAATAGTCCCGGCAGCACCAGTCAGGAACGAAGGAGAACCGAACGATGATGCGACGAGGACCCATGCGACGAGGACCGAGCCTGCTTGGCGTGGTCGCCGTGAGTGCCGCGACGACCGCCGTCGTGGGTGGCCACCAGCAGAAGGCGGCCGCCCAGCAGAATGCCGCCCAGCAGAATGCCGCCCAGCAGGGCTACGAGCAGGGCCAGCAGGCCGCGACGCAGCAGCAGGCAGCGAACGACGCGGCTTCCGCTCAGGCGGCCCAGATGGCCCAGATGGAGCAGCAGTTGGCAGCCATGCAGGCGCAGGCGGCCGCAGCTCCCGCCGCGGCCGCCGGTGGTGGCTCCGACGTGACGGCGCAGCTCACCCAGCTTGCCCAGCTCAGGGACCAGGGCATCCTCACCGAAGCTGAGTTCGACGCCAAGAAGAAGCAGTTGCTGGGGATCTGACCCGGAGCCATCCAGGCCACATCGACGAGGGCCCGACCTGCCAGGCGCAGGTCGGGCCCTCGTGTGTCACCCACCAGGCGCGTGCGCCAGCGACCTCGAGTGTCCGGCCGGCGACCCCACGCGTGGCGCCAGCGACGTCAGCTGCTGCCGAGGCTCTGCTTGAGCTTGGCCATCGCCTGGTCGACCGAGAAGCTGGGCGCCTCCTGGCGCGGCGGGAACTGCTGCAGCGTCTCCAGGAATCGACCGGTCACGATCTGGGCTGCCGCGACCATGAAGGCACGGTCGAGGAACCAGTCGTAGTAGGTGTTCGACGTGACGTCCGCTCGCTCGAATGGGTCCGTCCGCAGGTTGAACAGCTTGGGCACCCGGAGGGGCGTGAACGGCTCTGCCCAGATGCGCATCGTGCCCTCGACACGCTGCTCCTGGAAGACGACCTTCCAGTTGTCGAATCGGATCGCGACCAGGTCGCCGTCGTCCGAGAAGTAGAAGAACCCTTCCCGCTCGCTCCTGTCCACGGCCCCCGTGAGATACGGCACCAGGTCGTACCCATCGAGATGGACGCTGAACGTCGCCGTACCCGTGTCATAGCCATCGAGGAGCTTCTGCTTGACGTCCGGGTCGCCGGCCGCCGACACGAAGGTCGGCAGCCAGTCGAGATGCGACACGATGTCATTGGACACCGTGCCGGAAGCGATCCGACCCGGCCAGCGGACCAGGCAGGGGACCCGGAAGGCGCCCTCCCAGTTCGAGTTCTTCTCGTTGCGGAAGGGTGTCATGCCAGCGTCCGGCCAACTGTTCATGTGTGGCCCGTTATCGGTGCTGTACATGACGATGGTGTCATCGGTGATGCCCAGCTCATCGACCAGGTCCAGGAGTTGCCCGACGTTCCGGTCGTGGTCGATCATGGTGTCGTGGTACGGCGACTGCCAGCGACCAGCCTGGCCCAGGCTCTCTGCCTTGGTGTGGGTCCGGAAGTGCATGTGGGTCGTGTTGACCCACGTGAAGAAGGGCGTGCCGGCGTCCACCTGGCGACGGATGAAGTCGGTCGCCGCGTCGACGAACTCATCATCGCAGGTCTCCATCCGCTTCCGGTCCAGGGGACCCGTGTCCTCGATGCGCTGCGTGCCGTCGGGGTTCGCCCACGTGCGGAGCACCCCGCGCGGGTGATAGAGCTGGCCCCACTGCGGATATGTGGCCGTGTCGGGGAAGTCGGGATGCTCCGGCTCCTCCTCGGCATTCAGGTGGTACAGGTTGCCGAAGAACTCGTCGAAGCCGTGGAGCGTCGGCAGGTACTCGTCCCGGTCGCCGAGGTGGTTCTTGCCGAACTGGCCGGTCGCGTAGCCGAGCGGCTTGAGCATCTGGGCGATGGTGGGGTCCTCGGCCTGGAGTCCGACCGTCGAACCGGGGAGACCCACCTTCGACAGACCCGTCCGGTAGACGCTCTGGCCGGTCAGGAACGCCGAGCGTCCTGCGGTGCAGCTCTGCTCGCCGTAGGCGTCCGTGAAACGCATCCCCTCGTTGGCGACCCGGTCGATGTTCGGCGTCCGGTAGCCCATGAGGCCATCGCTGTAGCAACTGAGGTTGGTGATGCCGATGTCATCGCCCCAGATCACCAGGATGTTCGGCTGGCCATTGGGCACGGGTGGGCTCCTTCTGCCACGAGGACGGGGCCGGCTGTGCCGACCAGTGATCCTGCAGCCTAGCGCTCCTCAACGTCGGGCGGCGCGCGAAGGTCGGGCGGCGCGTGTCTCCAGGGCGCTGTCGAGCGAGCCCTCGAACGCGCTGACGACACGGTCCACGACGTCACCCTGTGCATGCGCCTCGCACACGAACCACGGCTCGCGCGAATCCGGCTCGGGCATGGCCCCTCGCCCCAGCATGTTCCGCGCGACCGAATCGTAGAGGTCGTGGTCGGTCTCCGCCCAGCCGCGATAGTCCGCAGGCGGCTGCTCGCTGAACATCACCCCAAACATCGCGGGCACTCCCGTGAACACGTATGGCAACCCCTGTCGATCGATGACCGCGCCGACACCGGCCTGCATCGCGAGCCCGATCCGCTCGATGGTCGCCAGGGCGTCGGTATCACGCAGAATCGAGAGCACCCTGGTCGCGGCCGCCGCCGCGACGCGATTGCCCGCGTACGTGCCGCCGTGGCTCACATGCTCCGGGAGCATGCTCATCACATCGCGTCGACCACCGAATGCTGCGACCGGGTAGCCGTTGCCCATCGCCTTGGCATACGTGGCCAGGTCGGGGGTGATGCCGAACAACTCCGCGGCACCGCCGCGCGAGACCCGGAAGCCGGTCTTGACCTCGTCGAAGATGAGCAGTGCGCCGAACTCGCTCGTCAGCGCCCGAACACCGTCGAGGAACCCAGGCCGGGGCAGGATGGCCTGGGCATTGCCCAGGATGGGCTCGATGATGACCGCCGCGATCTCGTCGCCCTCGCGCTCGAGGATCCGCCGGAGCCCCGCGAGGTCGTTGTAGACCGCGGGGATGACCGTCTCCTTGATGGCCTCCGGGATGCCGCGACCCCACGCCAGCCGGACGGGCTCTGACGGGTCCCCCAAGGCATTCACATCGGCCGGCAGGACACTGATGAGCGCGTAGTCGTGGACGCCGTGGTACTGGCCCTCGAACTTGACGATGCGGTCCCGACCCGTGAAGCCCCGGGCCAGCCGGATGGCATGCATGGTCGCCTCGGTCCCCGAGACGGTCAGCCGGGCCATGTCACAGAAGGTCATGTCGCAGATGAGCTCCGCAGCGGAGATCTCGTCCTCGCTCGTCAGGCTGAAGCTGACTCCCCGCCGCATCCGCTCGTTCACATGGTCGTCCACGCGCCGGTCGGCGTGACCCAGGATCACCGGCCCGTAGCCCATCCGGAGGTCCACGAACTCAGAGCCGTCGAGGTCCCATACCAGGCCGCCCAGACCACGGTCGACGTAGATGGAGTCCTCGCCCCAGGCACGGAAGTTCGAGTCCGCGCCGCCGGGCAAGGTCTTCCGGGCACGGAGGTAGGCCGCGAGTTGTCGCTCACGTCGGAGGGTCGCCGGTGGCCGGGCCGGCACCCCCTGGGGGCGGACGACCGCGGCCGAAGCGCGGGACCTGCGGGCGATAGTACCTGTTTCGGTACCTGTGTCGGGGATGCTGGTTCGTCGGGCCATGACGCCTCCTGCTGCGATATCCGCAGGCACGACGCCCATTCCTCACGGATCCGCGAACTCTTGGGCCCAGACTATACGAGAACCGTAGACTTGTCGAACTGATGTGATGGTGGTGGAGTGACTCCTCAGCGCACCTCGTCACGTCGGGCAGAAGCGGCCGTCAGCCGTCTGACGGCGTGACCCAGCGGGGCAACTCCCGACGCAGCGTGGCAAGCGGCAGGGAGCCGTGCCCGATGACCTGGTCATGGAACGCTCGCAGGTCGAATCGGTCGCCGTCGCGCGCGGCGAGCTCCTGCCGGAGGGCCTCGATCTCGCGCTGTCCCGTGGTGTAGGCGAGTGCCTGACCCGGCCAGCCGATGTAGCGGTCCGTCTCGGTCTCGGCTTCCAGCTGGCTGAGGCCGGCCACCGACCGGAGCATGTCGATGCTCTGCTGCCGGGTCCAACGGAACGCATGGAGACCCGTGTCGACGACCAATCGGACCGCTCGCCACGCCTCCGAATCGAGCATCCCGAATCGCTCCCGGTCGTCTGCGTACAGGCCCATCTCGTCGGCGAGTCGTTCCGCGTACAGGCCCCAGCCCTCGGCATATGCCATGCCCGCGATGCGCGACCCGAGTCGCCGGAATGCATTCAGGTTCGGCAGCTCGGACTCCAGCGCGATCTGGAAGTGATGCCCGGGCGTCGCCTCATGGAATGTAGTCGCGGCGAGACGGTGGAGCGGGCGCGAGGCCGGCTGGAAGGTGTTGATGTAGAAGCGACCTGGGCGCGAGCCGTCCGTGGCGGGCGAGACGTAGAAGGCCGGAGGCGCCTCCTGCTCCTGGTGGGCCTCGACCGGCATGACCACACAGTCCGCACTCGGCAGCCGGCCGAACCATGCGGGTGCTGCCGCGAATGCCCGGGCTACCTGCGCCGACGCCAGGCGGACGAGCTCGGCTGGATCATCGACACGGTTGGTCGGATCGACCTCGAGGTCGGCACGATAGGCTGCAGAGTCCGGGTATCCCAGGCGACGGGCGATCGCGTCACGCTCGGCATTGAGTGCCTCGATGCGGCGCAGGCCGTGGTCGTGGAGCGCCCGGGGCGTCTCATCGAGCGTCGTCGAGGCGAGGATGGCGTACCGGTACAGGGCCTCGCCGTCGGGCAGCCAGCAGATGCCGTCCCCGACGCGGGCGCTCGGCAGATACGCCTCCAGAAGACCGAGGAATCCCCGCAGCGCAGGCTGCACGCTGCGGTCGATGGCAGCACCGATCGCGGAGCGGTCTTCGGCGGATAGCTCCGGATGCGCAGTCAGGAGCGCGGACCCAGATGTGGGTGTGTCCACGATGCGACGGGTCTGCGTGATGGCCCGCTCGACCACCGCGCGTGCCGCGGTCCGGCCTGACGCGAGGCCGGCGCGGATGTTGTCGCCGATCGCCGCCAGGTACGCAGGGTAGCCATCGAGTCGCGCGATGAGCCGACCCAGTCGCTCAGGGCTGTCGACACGCTGGAAGCGCGCCAGTTCCGTCGGAAGCGTCTGGGGTCCGGCCATCTGGTCGATACCGTCCATCTGCCACAGATCGTGCGCGTGATACTCGCGGCGCATGTGCGCGACGACCCGCAGGATGTCCAGCGTCACCCGGTCCTCGGTCGGCAGGCCGGGGTCGTCGAGTGCCGCAACGTCGCGCTCGAGTTCATCGAGCGCCGCCAACTCCTCCGCTCGCCCCGTTGGCGAGGGATCGTCCCAGCGATCGTCATAGCGCTCATCACCCAGCATCGTGGCCCAGATGGGACTGCGTTCCAGCAGTCCCTCCCAGAACCGATCCGCGAGCGCGTCGACCGCTGTCTCGCCAGGCATCTGGTCGACCGCGGGCTGGGGTGTCGTCATGGGTCCCTCCGTGTCTATCCGAACAGGGGCAGTTGTTCGCCAAGCCGTTCGATGGCCGGGTCCAGCCCCAGCAGCGGTGCCAGGTCGCCGAGGTCCGGCTGCTCACGCGCCACGAACCGGCGCAGGTGTTCAGCCTTGATGATGTGCCAGTTGTCCTGGTCCAGGCGTTCCCGCAGCAACGGGGAGCGGACCAGCTTGAGCCGGAGCAGCTCAGTCCGGGCGGCCGGGACCACCAGGAACCGTACGAGCGTCTCACCGGCCGGTATCGCGGCGCCGCGTCGCAGCACCGGTTCGCCCAACATCGCGGTCCACTCGACCTCGAACATGAAGGTCGCCTTGCCCCGGAGGTACCAGATACAGTCCACCTGCTCGAGGGCCTCCGCGGGCCCGGGCGTGACGAGCGGCAGGTAGACCCGCTGCTCGACCTCCGACAGCATCTCGCTGATGGGCCGGCCCTCCACGCTCCGACGCTGCTCCCGGGGCGCGATCCAGATCCGGAGGCCCATCCGATGGCCGAGCTCGCCGAGGGTCGCCACCAGGTCGCCATGCTCGCGATAGCGGTCCTGGAGCGTTCCCGACGCCTGCAGCAGGCCCTCGGAATCGGGCGCCACCCAGCGATAGCTCTCGACACAAGCGGTGATGAGTTCCTCGTCGGGTGCGTCGTGGCCCCGGAACATCGACGCGATGCGGTGCTCGAACGCGGTCGCGGGGATGCCGCCACTGGTCGAGAGGAGCGAGAACACGGCCCACTCGACACGGTCGGCCAGCGGCGGGCGGGCGGCCTCGATGTCGACGGGGTCGCGCAGCCACCACCGACCGGGCTCGACCTCCAGGAGACGTGGGTGGTCCGCCCGGTGCAGCTCCGATGCGATGCTGTCGAGGGTGATCTTGACCGGGTCCGCGGCCACCGTCGGCTCGGATGGCAGCGCGGGATCCGGCGGCAGCGCGGGGTCCGGCGGCCGGCCTGGGTCCGGCGGCAGGCCTGGGTCGGGCGGCAGGCCCGGGTCGGGCGGCGC
>JBBSOS010000026.1:0-13828 GCA_038259505.1 Candidatus Limnocylindrales bacterium
GGGTGCGCCAGCGCAACCGACCCAGGGCACCTTCATGCGTTCGGTGGATTGGGGGTTACCTTACGCGGCGGGGAGGCATAAGGCATGAGGCATGACAGCCTTCTGTACATGAACCATCCGTATGGTGTATTCGCCGCCCGTGGGAGACCCGTCGTATCGTCGGCGCGCCGCATCAGTCGGAGGGCGCCGTCCCCCCGATGACGCGAGTCAGGAGCGCGAAACCTTCCGGCGTACCGACCCAACGTGCTTGCAGCTCCTCGATGCCGACCCTGCGCCGAACGTAGCGCATCGCCACCACTGCCACGACCACGTCATCGAGGACGCCGATCACGGGCACGAACTCCGGTATCAGGTCGATGGGCGAGATGATCCAGGCGACCAGACCGATGAGGACGATGCGCACGTCCAGGGGCACCGACCCATCCCCGATGAGCGAGCGCAAGAGCCGCAGCACGTCGGGCGTGAGGCGGAGCAACTCCCTGGTGGACACACCTTGGGGACGCAGGAGCCACAGGATGACCAGCAGGACCACCCACAGGACCGCGATGCCCGCGACGACTCCGGCTATGAGTCGCCAGTCCATCCCCCGACTATGACGCTTCCTCGGGTCAAGCCGCGGGCATGGACCAACGGGTGTCGTGTTCGCTCATGGTATCGGGACGCGGCGCGACCCTGGGACCACCTGTGGTCGATGGGCCGTAACGCCGTTGGCATAGAGCCCCGCTGCCCAGGGCATGGCCGGGCTACGAGCGCCACCAGGTGGTCTGGCGTCAGGGGTGACCCGACCGCGGGTCCGCCGACGATGCGGCGCGATGGTCAGGACCGCCTGCCGCGCCCGAAGTATCCCAGGACGAACAACACGATGAGCACGATGACCACGATGATGATGATGGTCTGGACATCCACGTGGGTGACTCCTCATACGTCCGGGCCGTTCGCCGCACACCGACATGCGGTTCAGCCCCTGATGACGGTACACTGTGCGCGTCCGGGAAACCGCTCATACTGTCGCGTTCCAGGGATATCGCGGACCGATGCGACTTCCGGCCTGTGGCCTCGCGCATCGCATACGCGCCCCGGGAGAGTACGGCCGGGCGTCCGGGTGAGCGAGAGCTGTCCGGCCGCCGGCGGACCGGCTCCTGGACGCGGGTCCGGGGCCTTCTGCATCCGGTGGTATCCCTGGCCAAGGCCGGGCCCAACGCCCTCCTCCGAGGCTTTGTGGCGCTACGCGCAACACGCAGTGCGTGTGCGGCTCGACTCGAGAGGTACGATCGTTCTGGACCGCGGGGAGCCATGTCGGTGGCCGGCGGCACATTTGAGGGTATGTCCATGTCGACTCGCAGCAGGACGGCGCTCGCCGTCCGTTCCTCCCTGGTGACCGCGATCGTCGCGGGCATCGCATCCCTTGCCATCGCCGCCGCGCCGGTGGTCGCTGCCGGCGATCAGGCAGCGGTGGGATGGTGGCAGCTGACGATCGCCACCGGCGGCCCGCAGACCTCGCTCAGCCTCGTGACCCTCGCCGCCGACGGCACCGCCGTCGTCGCGGACACCCCGGTGGGCTCCGACGCGCAGGGCAATGTGACCTACGCCAGCGCCGGGCATGGCGCCTGGCAGGCGGACGGCAAGGACGGCTTCGCGCTGACCTTCGTCGAGATGAACGTGGACGGTGAGGGCTCCCTCGTCTACATCGTGACGATCGACGTCCAGGGCACGGTGAACGGCGACGCGATGAGCGGCTCGTTCGTCGGGACGGCCACCGGTCCGGACGGCTCGGTCTTCGGCAATTTCCCGGGGACCTTGACCGGGACGCGCATCACGGTGCAGCCGATGCCATCGATGGCCCCCGCGGGGCCGTCGATGATGCCCGCGGCGTCCGCCAGTCCGCCCGCCTGACCTGCACGCGACCGGAGGGCTCGTGGAGTAGCCGGCGGCTATGGAGGCGCGGGACATCGCGCTGACGTCGGGTCAAGCGCGCGTGGCCGCCGAAACCGCATAACCCGGGAGCAACCGCAAAACCCGGCCGCGCATCACGCATACACGCGGCGTCATGCGGGGTCGCGGCTTGGCATTGTGGAGTATCCACCCGTCGCGCCTACGTAGATCGTGGCTCGCGCCGGCCACTCTGGAAGCTGCCCCGTTCAGCAGCGGCCCCGGCCGTCGCCAGCTGGCGAACACGCCCATGCGTCGCAGGCGCTTCGCCTCGGGCAGGACGCGGATCCAGCCCCGACGCGCGTCGCTGTTCGGCAGAAGGCGGAGCCTGTCGGACTCGTCGATGTCGGCATCGACGCGGATCCATGGCATCTGTCCCGTCAGTGGCTGCGCGTCGGTCGTAGACTCCGCCCGTGAGGCCACCGGAGTACCCGCCCGAGAGGGTATTGCGACGCCACGCCATCGATCGCGCCATGGCCCAGCGCGAAGCCGGTGAGATCTCCTTCGAGTCCGAGATGCTCTACATGATCTGCCTGCTCCTTGCGGACAGCGAGGGTGTCCTCACCCGAGAGGACACGGAGGTGTGGGCGCCCTGGTTGCTCGACCAGGGCTTCGTCAAGATCCAGCCGTTCGAGAGGGACCCTGACTACGTGCGGGTCCGGTATCGGTTCCATCGCTCTCCCGGGGAGCGAGCCGACTGCGCAGATCTCCATGGAGGCAGCTGAGCTGGGCGCCGGGACCGGCACCGACCAGGTGCCGATTCCCACCCGCTCCCGGGCGTACCCGTCGCGGTAGCCCGGCGCGGGAGACCTTGCAACAATGGGTTGTTGGTGTATGTTCGGATCATGGTCGATGCGATCGGATATCTTCGGGTGAGCACGGACGATCAGGCAGGGTCGGGCGCGGGGCTTGCCGTCCAGCGGGCCGCCATCCTCGCGGAGGCCGAGCGACGCGGCTGGCACCTCGTGGACGTCATCGAGGACGCGGGGTTCAGCGGCAAGTCCCTGAAGCGGCCGGGGATCATGGCCGCGCTTGAAGCCCTGCGGTCCAAGCGCGCGGACACATTGGTCGTCGCCAAGCTCGATCGCCTCTCGCGCCCGATGCTCGACTTCGCGGCCCTCATGCAGCGCTCGACCAAGGAGGGCTGGTGTCTCGTCGCCCTCGACCTGGGGGTGGACACCACGACACCGGCTGGCGAAGCGATGGCCAACGTCATGGCCACCTTCGCCCAGTTCGAGCGGCGGCTCATCAGCCAGCGGACCAAGGATGCGCTCGCGGTGAAGCGCGCCCAGGGGGTCCGGCTTGGGCGACGGAGCACCCTGTCCCGCGACACCGTCGTCCGGATCGTGCAGGAGCGGGGCGAGGGCAGCACATTGCAGGCCATCGCCGACGGGCTCACGTCCGACGGCGTGGTCACGGGCCAGGGTGGCAAGCGCTGGTACCCATCGTCGGTGCGGGCCGTGATCGCCTCGGCGGCCCGGCCGATGCACCCCATCCCGGACATGGGGACGGGCGACCAGTGAACCCGGTTGATGTCCCGGGCGATGGAGGCAGCGTCTGGGGCCAGCCGCTCGACTGCAGCCTCCCGGCGCCGGTGCCGGCACGGTATCGGTTGGTGCCCGACGGGGAGCGGCGATGGCGCGGCATCGGCGCCATCCACCTCTGGCTCCTGGGCTTCAATGCTCGGCAGGCGTGGGTGAGTGCCCTCGCGGATGACCCGGTGACGGTCGGGCATCTCCGCGATGAGGTGGCCCAGGACATGCTGTCAGGCCGGACAGCGATGCAGCCCGTGTCGAGCCCGTGGCGGTAGCGTCAGCCATCAAGATCGGCCACGGGAGGCAGTCCCCCGGGCGGCACCGCAGCGTGGATGAGCGCCCGGTACACGTGCCGGGCCGACGGCCGTCGGGTCAGCGCGAGGGCGTGGCCGCAAGGACAGGGCAGGCAAAAGGGCGACAGAAGTGCCACACCATGCGCGGACGCGCACTGTTGCGGTGGTCAATCGGGGTGGCCTTGGGGTGCCCGTTGGGGTCCGGCTGGGCGCGGCTATTGGACCGGTCCGGCGCGTCTGGTAGTGCCGCCCAGCGACCATCAACTCCGGGGTGCGACGGCCCTGATCCCTATTCCTGATCGGCAGTAACCTGCTGGCCCGGGTCGCACTGATCGCGGCCGCCCTGCGCTGACTCGACCCGCTACCATGACCGGATAACGCACGGTGAGGAGTATGTCTCTGTGTCGGAAGGGCACATCATGGTCATCGGCGGTGCTGAGGACAAGGTCCGGGAGCGCCTGATCCTGACCAGGTTCGTTGCCCTCTCGGGAGGCCCCGACGCGCGCATCGCGGTCATCAGCAGCGCGTCCTCGCTCGGGCCCCTGGCAGGCGAGATGTATCGCCGGGTGTTCCTGGAGCTGGGCGCAGCTGATGTCTGGCCCATCCATGCGACGACCCGGGAGCAGGGGAACGACGACCACGCGGCGCGGACCGTGCGTGACGCCACGGGTGTCTTCATGACCGGCGGCAACCAGTTGCGGCTGTCATCGACCATCGGCGGTACGGCGCTCGCCCAGGCCATCGCCGACCGCCATCGCCACGGGTCGGTGGTCGCCGGCACGAGCGCCGGCGCATCCGCGATGAGCACTCATATGGTCGCCTTCGGGGCCACGGGCAGCACGCCCAAGCAGCGCATGGTCCAGATGGCAGCGGGTCTGGGCATCCTGCCCGGGGTCATCGTCGACCAGCACTTCCAGCAGCGCAATCGTCTCGGGCGGCTGCTCGCGACCATCGCCCAGAACCCGGCCCTGCTCGGGCTGGGGATCGACGAGGATACCTGCGGGGTCGTGTCGCCGGACATGGTGATGGAGGTCATCGGCCGACGGAGCGTGACCATCGTCGACGGCCAGGCGTCCGAGACCGATGCCTGGGAGGTCCGCGCCCACCGGCCGATCATGATCAGCAATGTCGTGCTCCACTCACTGCCCGTGGGCTATCGCTTCGACCTCCGCCGGCGGGTACGGGTGGCGGCCCCCATGCTGCGCGCCCTTGACACCGACGCCGTGGCGTCCAGCTGACCCACCGACCAAGCCACGCGACGGAGGGACCGATGACCGAGGGACGGAGGGCGCAGCGGAAGCCTGCGGCGAACATGTCGCCACCTGTGCCCGTCGCCGAGCCGTTGCCACCCTTGGCACCGACCCTCCGGGTGCTCGAGGTCCGGGTGCTTCGCGGCCCCAACGTGTGGGTCCGGAAGCCGGTCATCCGGATGTCCGTCGACCTGGGGGTCCTGGAGCAGTACCCGTCGAACATCATCCCTGGCTTCAACGTCGCCCTCATGGCGCTGCTGCCGACGATGGAAGAGCACGCCTGCTCGCTGGGCCGGCGTGGCGGCTTCTTCAGCCGGCTTGGCGATGGCACCTGGATGGGTCACGTGGCCGAGCACATCGCGCTCGAGCTCCAGTGCCTGGCCGGTACCGAGGTTCGCATCGGCAAGACCCGCTCGTCGGGGCAGACCGGGCGGTACGAGGTCGTCTACGAGTATCGCGAGGAGCAGGTGGGGCTCGAGGCGGGCCGCATCGCGGTGGCGCTGGTCAACTACCTGGTCGCACCCACCGATCCCGACACGTATCTGGACCTGCCAGCGGCGCTCGAGCGGCTCATCAGGATCGCGGAGCGGTCGGCCTTCGGTCCGTCGACCCAGGCCATCATCGATGAGGCGGTGTCCCGGGATATCCCCTGGATCCGGCTCGACCGGCACAGCCTGGTGCAGTTGGGCCAGGGCAGGTACCAGCAGCGGATCCGGGCGACGATGACGTCGCGGACGTCAGCCATCGCGGTCGACATCGCATCCGACAAGGCGCTCACAAACGAGCTGTTGGCAGCCGCGGGCCTGCCCGTTCCCCGGTCGCAGACGGTGGACGATGTGGACGATGCGGTCACCGCCGCACGCTCGATCGGCTATCCGGTCGTGGTCAAGCCGCTCGATGGCAATCACGGCCGGGGTGTCTGCCTGGACCTGCGTTCGGAGGAGGACGTGCGCAAGGCCTTCCCCGTCGCCATGCGCGAGAGCCGTGGCGGGGATGTCGTGGTCGAGACCTATGTCCACGGCGAGGATCATCGGGCGCTCATCGTGGCCGGCCGGATGGTTGCCGTGGCGGAGCGCGTGCCCGCGGGCGTCATCGCCGACGGGACCCACACCGTCCGGGAGCTCGTCGATCTCGAGAACGACGACCCGCGACGCGGCTTCGGGCACGAGAAGGTCCTGACGCGTGTCAGGATCGACGACGCCGCCCTGGAGCTCATCGGGCGGCAGGGGTTCAGCCTCGACTCGGTGCCCGATGCGGGCACGCGGGTACAGCTCGCCCTCACGGGCAACATGTCGACCGGTGGCACGGCCATCGACCGGACGATGGAGACCCACCCCGAGAACATCGAGATCGCGGAGACCGCGGCACAGGTGGTGGGCCTCGATATCGCCGGCATCGACATGGTCGTCCCCGACATCGGACTGCCCATCCGGGAGCAGGGCGGAGCCATCGTCGAGGTGAATGCCGCGCCCGGGTTCCGGATGCACACCAACCCAACCGAGGGAGAGCCGCAGTACGTGGCCAAGCCGGTCATCGACCTGCTCTTCCCCACGGGCTCCAACGCGCGCATCCCCATCATCGGCGTGACCGGCACGAACGGCAAGACGACCACCGTGCGCATGATCGCCCACGTGTTGAAGCTCATGGGTCGGCACGTGGGCATGACCACCACCGATGGCATCGTCATCGATGGTCGCTTGACCCGCAAGGGCGACATGAGCGGTCCCCGTTCGGCACGGACCGTGCTCCAGAACCCGATGGTGGATACCGCGGTATTCGAGGTCGCGCGTGGCGGGCTGCTGCGGGAGGGACTGGGCTACGACCGAAATGATGTCGCGGTCGTGACCAATGTCACCGGCGATCACCTGGGGCTGCACGGCATCGACACCGTCTCGCAGTTGGCCACCGTGAAGGGCGTCCTGGTCGATGCGGTGCCCCGTGACGGCACCGCGGTGCTCAACGCGGATGACCCGCTGGTGGCGCGCATGGCCCGCCGGTCGGACGGGCGGGTGATCTACTTCTCGATGCAGACGCGGAAGGGCGAGGACGGTTTCGACCGCGTCGAAGGACACTGTGGTCGGGGCGGTGCCGCCATGGTCATCATCGATACCCCCGACGGCGAGTTGCTGGCGCTCCGCCAGGGCCCCCGGACGATGCCCCTCATCCATTCGCATCTCATCCCCGCGACGCTCGATGGCCGGGCACGCATGAACGTGGCCAATGCCCTCGCAGCGGCTGCGGCGGCATGGGCGGCGGGCGCTCACCTGCACGACATCCGTCAGGGACTGCGGACGTTCAGCAGCTCCTTCTTCCAGGCACCCGGCAGGCTCAACGAGGTCGATGTCCGGGGCTTCAAGGTCGTCATCGACTATTGCCACAACGTCGACGGCATGCGTCGCCTGACCGAGTTCGTGGACCTGACCATGACCGGCGCCGGCAGGCGCGGCCGGCGGGATCCGAGGGCGACATCCGGGGCGCGCGGTCGGCACGGGACCGCGGTCGGCATCATCGGCATCCCGGGCGATCGCCGAGACCAGGACCAGCACGAGTACGGCCAGATCGCGGCCCGCTCCTTCGACGAGATCTACGTGCGCGAGGACAAGAACCTGCGCGGCCGCCAGGCAGGGGAGAGCGCCGCGAACGTGCTCGAGGGCGTCCGAAGTGCACGCGCCGAGGGAGCGCGCTGCTCCCGGGCCGTGGCCATCCTCGATGAGCTGGAGGCTGCCGAGGCGGGCATGCGCCGAGCGCAACCCGGTGACCTGGTGGTCATCTGTGCGGACGATTCGACCCAGGTGTATCGCGCGGCGATGGCGTTCGACCGGGGCACGGTCGCCATCACCGCACCGGGCGAGTTCCTGGTCCCCGAGGGCTGACGGCCGGCTCGAACCCCAGTCGTCTCAGGGTCGCGACGACGCCTGCGCGGTCCTCGTGACACATGACGACGAGCACGCCCGGCGATCCCGTCCCGACGAGTGTGCCCGACGCGTCGACCTCCCCCTCGACGGCATCGGTCTCGGACTCGTAGACCGTCACATGCCGCGCGTCGCCGCCCCCGGCAGCGATGCCGGCGCGCAGCTCGCCCACGACCGAAGCCCGGGTGCGCCCTCGCAGATAGCTGAGCGTCTCCTTGATGGCCACCCGGTCGGCCGCCTCCGCGGCAAGCCGCGCGACACCCCGCAGCGTGTCGTCCGGACGGTCGCCCGCGGTGCCCACGACGACGACCAGGGAGCGTCGGCCCGCGCGCGCTGCGCGATCACCGACCAGCCCCATGGCGACACCGAGCACGGCGCTCACTCCGGCCTCGTTGTGGGCGAAATCGACGATGACCGTCGTATCGCCGAGCCGATAGAGGTCGAGGCGACCGTTGTGGTGGTCGTCGTCCCAGCCGAAGCTGCGCAGCCCGTCCCGCACCTGCGCCCGCGTGGCGCCCATGGCGCGCGCCCCGGCGGCCGCCGCAAGCGAGTTCGCGACGTTGTGGCGCGCCAGTCCGCCGAGCGTCACCGGGATCTCGTCCCCGGCCGTGATGATGTGCGCCTCGGCGCCGTGGAGCTCGACCATCGTGCCGCGATCGACGACGAAGGCGGCGCCACCCGCCGCGACGTGCCGGCGGATCGGCCGCGAGCGCACGTCCATCGAGAACAGCGACACCTGGGCACGCACACGGCGCGCCACGGCGGCGACCAGCGGGTCATCGGCGTTGAGCACCACGACGCCGCCGGATCGCGTGATGCGACAGATGACCGACTTGACCTGTGCCAGCTCGGGCAGCGTGTGGATGCCGTGGAGGTCCATATGGTCGGAGCTGACGTTGGTGAGCACCGAGACGTCGTTGGACTCGTAGCCCACGCCCCGGAGCATCAGGCCGCCACGCGCCGTCTCGAGGACCGCGATGTCGACGGCCGGGTTGGCGAGCACGGTCCGGGCGCCGTACGGGCCCGTCAGGTCGCCGCTCTCGACGAGCTGTTCCTCGAACAGGACCCCGTCGGACGTGGTCGTTCCCACATGGTGCCCCGCCACGCCCAGGATGTGGCTGATGAGGCGCGTGGTGGTCGTCTTGCCATTGGTGCCGCTGATGCTGACGACGGGGACGGAACGCTCTGTGTCGCGGATCCAGGCGGGCGGCGCCGTGTCCGCTGCGGCGATGGTCCGGATGGCCCGCGCGAAGGTCCGCGACCGTCCGGCACGGCCTACCGTGCGACGCGTGACGGGCTGCGTCGAGCGCGGATCAAGGTCCAGTTCGACCAGGTGGAGCGCCTCTTCCGCGATCGCCTTGGCACGGCCCTCCTCGCGCCATGGGTAGGCCACGACCCAGGTGCCCGGCTCGGACGTCCGATGGATGGTCACCGGGATGCGTGCGCGGCCCGGGGACGACGCGCGACCCTCGGTCACGAGCCAGGCGTCGGCGCCAGCGCGGTGGTGGAGGCGACCGATCCAGGCCGCAAGGTCGGCCACCGGCCCGGGGACGGCCGAACGCGCGACAGCGGCGCCGAGCTGGACCCGTGCATGCGTGCCGGGCATCCGCTGGCCGTACCAGGTGCGTCGCCGTCCGACTCCGACCTCGACCTTCACGGTGGGCTCGAGGCGGTACACGTTGGGGCCATCCAGAAGACGGATCTCGACCACTCGCACGCGGCCGAGGATAGCCTGCATCGCCGGTCGCGCGTTGCCGGTCGCGGGTTGCCGGTCGCCCGTCGCCCGTCGCCCGTCGCGGCCCGCGCGTGGCCGGTTCGGTAGACTCAGACGATGGATCAGCTTGTCAGCCGCGCCGACATCGATCGGCTCACCGACCTCATGACCGGGCAGCTCCCGAGCTACCTTGCGGACCTCCAGCGACTCGTCGACATCGACTGTGGCTCGTACACCAAGGCCGGGGTGGACGAGGTCGGCCGATGGGTGGCCGATACGTTCCGCGACCTGGGTGCCGACGTCCAGGTCACGTCCAACGCGGACCATGGCAACACGCTGGTGGGCATCCTCGCCGACGCCGACGCCGACGCCGACGCCGACGCCGCGGCCGCGGCGCTGCTCATGATCGGGCACATGGACACCGTGTTCGACCCCGGGACCGTGGCCGAACGGCCATTCCGGGTGACCGACGGGCGGGCCATGGGGCCGGGTGTCTCGGACATGAAGGGCGGTCTGCTCGCGGGCCTGTACGCGCTGCGTATCCTGGGGGCCCTGGGTCCGCTGCCGTTCGGGCGGATCGTGTTCGTGGCCAACCCGGACGAGGAGATCGGGTCGCCCGTCAGCACGCCCGTGATCGCGGCGCACGCAGCGACCGTGGACGTGGCGCTGGTCATGGAGGGTGCCCGGGCCAACGGCGACATCGTCAGCTCCAGGAAGGGTATCGCTGACTTCGAGTTGCGCATCACCGGACGCGCCGCGCACGCCGGGGTGGAACCCGATAAGGGCCGCAGCGCGGTGCTCGAGGCGGCCCACAAGATCGTGGCGCTCCACGCCCTCAACGGGCGCTGGCCCGGCGTGACCGTGAACGCAGGCGTCGTGCGCGGCGGCACGCGACCCAACGTGGTCGCGGCAGAGGCGAGCATCCAGGTCGACCTGCGTTCCGTCCAGCGCGCGACACTGGAGGAGGCCGAGGCCGCCATCCGGGCGATCGCGGCATCGTCGAGCGTGCCGGATACCACCTGCGAGGTCTCTATCATGGGGCG
The DNA here is from genome assembly GCA_038259505.1 of Candidatus Limnocylindrales bacterium. Taxonomy (GTDB): domain Bacteria; phylum Chloroflexota; class Limnocylindria; order Limnocylindrales; family CSP1-4; genus JAFMJV01. Next base: position 10,677 of record JBBSOS010000026.1, read on the forward strand.
GTTCTGGCCGATGGAGAAGCTGGCGCGGTCCGGTCGGCTGGTCGACCATGCGGTGGGCATCGCGAACACCATGGGCTTCGAGCTGCGGGACGCTGCGACCGGCGGTGCATCAGACGCGAACACGACAGCCGGGATGGGCGTCCCGACCATCGATGGATTGGGGCCCATCGGCGGCAACGACCATGCGCCCGAGGAATACCTTGAGGTGGCCTCCATCGTGCCCCGGACGGTGCTCCTCGCAGGCATCATCCTGGCGCTTGGCCGCGACCCCGTCGTGGGGGGTTGGGCGGCGGAACGGATCGCTCGCGGCTGAACCGACCGCCGATACGGCCGGTCGGGGCGGCCTATCGCAGGAAGGTCTCCCCGTGGGTGTCGCAGATCGCGTACAGGGCGTGTCGCTCACGGGCATAGCCAGCGACATGCAACCGGCCCGCGTAGTCGCCCGTCGGGCAGACCCAGATCCACCAGCGCGCGGGCGCACCGTTATCGGCTGGCTCGACGTCGCCCAGGGGTGAGGCCTCGGCGGCCACCTTGTCGCGGAGCCCGTCAAAGGCACCAAACGCGTGCTCCACGGCTTCGGCGCGCGCCTCTTCCGTCTCACTGCCGCTGGGATAGCTCTGGCTGATGTTCGAGCTCAACGCGGGCCTCCGGATGATGGGCATATCGGCAGCGGGCGATCGTGCGCGGGCACGCCTGCCTGTGCGGATCGGCCCAGCGCTGGGGTCTACGTCGCAGTCAGTCAGGATGTCCGTGATCGGCCAGCCGCGGAGGTCGTGAGCGCGGCGCGACCGGCCACCCGGAGTATATCGAAGGCCACCATGCCAGGTATCGCCAGGCGTCCCGCTGGTCGCCGATCAAGGCCGGCCCTCGAGCGCGGTGGTGATCGCGTCGAGTCCATCACGGAGGTCACCAGGTAGCGGGCGGCCACGGCCATCGAGTGCGAGCGTGGTCATCTCGCGTCGTCGTGCCCGCGTGGCCACGAGCAGTTGGCGACCGACGCCCGTGACGGTCAGGAAGGCTGCCCGGCCGTCAGCGGGGTCCGGGCGCGATACGACCAGTCCCCGTCGGATGAGCCGCGTCGCGAGCCGACTCATGGAGGGCCGCGACATGCCCAGGCGGGCTGCGATCTCGCTTGCCCGAAGGTCGTCGGAGGTCGCGATGACCGCGAGGGCACGCCACTGGGCGAGCGTCAGGTCCCGGCCAGGACCAAGCTCGGCGAGGGCGGCCGCGGTCATGGCCACGGACTGGATGGCGAGTCGTTCGAGGATGTCCAGGATCCGGTCGTCGTTCATGTGGCGCTCCGGTCGTCGTGCATGCGTTGCGGCACATGGTGCACCGGGCGAGCCGGGAACACCGACCCGACCTGTGCTGCGGGCGCGTCTTCGCGCTGCGGGCGCGTCAGGGAACGGTGCGCTATGATCTGGATAGTTGTCTGAGAACAACTGTTGTGGAGACGCGTCATGATCGAACAGCACGTCAAGATCGTCATCGCTGAATGGGACGACCGCGATTTCGTCCGCTCCTTCGAGTCCGCGCTGGTGACAGCGTGCGCGTCCCATGACATCGGGCGACCGGAGACTGCCAGGTCGGTCGAGCACGCCCTCCACGACCACGGGTACCCGGCGGCTTCCGTCGAGTGCACGAGGTCGGTCGACGATGTCCTCGCGGCAAGGGCTCGATGGGTCGTTCGTCGCGGAGCAGACCGAGATAGGCCGCACTGAGGAGTGGCGCCTGACGACCACAGTGCGCTTGGTGACTTCACGTATGGGGTCAGCGACCTCCGCCTGATCCCGCTGGCGCTTGTCATCGGGCTGGCGGCCACGGTGATAGCGGCGGTGTTGCTCGCCCTCATCGGTCTGGTGACGAACATCGCCTACTACGGGCGCGGGGACTTTTCGCTCGTCCCACCGCCATCGCCACTGGGCCTGGGATCGATCCTCATCCCCGTGGTGGGCGGGCTCATCATCGGCGTGATGGCGCGGTACGGGTCGGAGCGGATCCGGGGACACGGCATCCCGGAGGCGATGGAGACGATCCTGGTCGGCGGCAGCCGGGTGGAGGCCCGGGTGGCCATCCTCAAGCCGGTCAGTTCCGCCATCAGCATCGGTACCGGCGGCCCGTTCGGGGCCGAGGGACCCATCATCCTCACCGGCGGCGCCGTCGGGTCGCTCATCGGCCAGATGCAACACCTGTCCGCGGCCGAGCGCAAGGTCTTGCTCGTGGCAGGCGCGGCGGCCGGCATGACGGCGGTGTTCGGGACGCCCATCGCGGCCACCCTGCTGGGCACGGAGTTGCTGCTGTTCGAATGGCGGCCTCGGTCGCTGATCCCGGTGGCCAGCGCGTCCATCCTCGCTGCGGCCCTTCGAGCCCCGCTGGTCGACGCCGGGTTCCTGGGTGCCACACCGCTGTTCCCGGTGCCGGTGCATGCCGAGATCGGGGTCGCGGGTCTGGGGAGCGCCCTGGTCCTAGGCATCGCGGGGGGACTGCTGGCGTGGCTCCTGACCGCCTGCGTCTACGGCGCCGAGGACCTCTTCGGCCGCCTGCCGATGCACTGGATGTGGTGGCCTGCCCTGGGTGGCATCGTGGTGGGCATCGGTGGTGTCATCGACCCGCGGGCACTGGGCGTGGGCTACGACTCCATCCGCGACATCCTGGCCGGCAGCCTTGCCGTCCAGTCGCTGGTCGTGCTGCTGGTGGTCAAGCTGGTGATCTGGTCGGTCGCCCTGGGATCCGGTACCAGCGGCGGCATCCTGGCGCCGCTGCTGCTCATCGGCGGGGCCCTGGGTGGCATCCTCGCGCCAGTCCTGCCGGGTGGGTCGTCGGGCACCTGGGCGCTGGTGTGCATGGCCGCGACCCTCGCCGGGGTGACCCGGTCCCCGTTCACGTCGATCCTGTTCGCCGTCGAGCTCACCCATGACCAGGGCGTGCTGGCGCCCCTGCTCCTCGCGTGCGTCGCCTCGTACACGGTCAGCGTGCTGGTCCTGCGCCGGTCGATCCTGACCGAGAAGGTGGCGCGCAGGGGGTTCCACGTCATGCGCGAGTACTCCGTCGACCCGCTCGAGGCTCTGTTCGTGCGGGACGTCATGACCGCGGACGTCCTGACGGCGCCACCATCCAGGTCGGTCGCCGAGGTGGCCCTCCTGCTCGAGGAC